>NZ_SZWV01000038.1:27117-37614 GCF_005280945.1 Citrobacter sp. wls718 | reverse complement strand
ACCGGGATCCGCTGATTTGGTTCAGATGGGACAACACCAAAATCGCCTGATCAGTAATCACAACTTCAGGGTCTGGTTGCCCTGCAACCGGACAAGAGTCTTTACCTGTAATCTCTGTAGTACTCTCTGTTGTATTCTCTGTAGGATCATCAGTGCATTTTGACCTGATGACAGCGGTTCGTTTTGACCTGATGGAGTGTGTCACTTTGACCTCTTCCATCGTGTCATTTTGACCTGATGGAACAGCGCATTTTGACCTCTTCGATTCGGTCACTTTGACTTCATCTAAAAGCTCGCTTTCATAGTTGATCGTGTAGAAGTTGGTCATGTCGCGTTGAGACTTGTTCAACTGCTCAATTTTGAGCACGCCGAGTGTCTTCAGGCGGGTGAAGGTACGCTTCAAGGTCGACTCAGACCAGAACGGGAACTGCTCCAGCCACTGTTCTGTCGTGTTGTAAATCCAGCGAACACCATCACTTTCCATGCCTGATTTGGTTTCTTGCAGCCAGTAATTAATCTGCTGCAAAGCAATCGCCTCATTCAGGCCAATGCTGTATGCAAGGTCAGGATTTATTACTATTGGCCGCGATGTCATTAACAGGCTCATTCTGACCCTCTATTTCCCTGAATTTACGCTGGAACTGCTCGAGTGGACTGAAGCACTCATGCTCATATCCGTCGCGCAGGTATATAACCCGTTGAGTTTCTGGTTCCCACCGGATAACCCTGACAGGGACGCCGTAACTGTCTTTAAACCATCTGTTGATCGCTCGCATTCGACCTTCTCCGCCTGGCCGTTGAAATCACCTACAACCCAATCAGCAAACTGGTAGCAGACAGGCTCAAAGCATCCGGATACCATTACCCCATACACGAACTGAACCGGACCTTTTCCACCCGGCATAGGTCGAGCAATAAGTTGCGACCTGCGGTACTGTGTTGTTACACTGTTCATGCGTTAGTTTCTCCACTGAATACGACACGCCACGACGCCAGGAGCTGCACACTCGCTGGCGTCACTTCTTTTGACGGCGGCTGAATAAGGCCACAATCGCGCGGATCTCTTCTTCACGCGCTGCCAGATGGCGGCGGTGATGTTCCTGAATTTCTTCGGCTTCATGTTTTTCAATCACTCCATCCTCAAGCGCCTTCTGGATAATCTGATCAACCTGCCCTCTTGCAGCTGCTGTACGCATTGCTCGACTGAACAAGTCAACACGGTCAAGATCTTCCAGGTTTGGTACATCCACCAGCAGTGCGCCGCGACGCTTGGCAAAGTAGTCAGCAACAAATGACGTGTTGGAAATGTCCTCCATCGCTTCCAACTCGGTGACTTCAAAGAAACGACAACCGTTTTTCTCGTACAGGTTGTTGTTGAATTGAGTTTCTGACATGCCCAATGCACCAGCCATAGCCTGACGGCCTCCGGGGTACGCCTTGCACATCGCTTTCACCACTTCTTTCAGGGTTTGCTCTACCATCTTGCTTTTCCTTTGGTAGTTAACAATCAACTTAAAGTTGATTATTGTTGTTAGCAGAAGGTAAGCCGTCGTTTTTATTCGGATAAATATCAGGTCGTAATTGATGGGGAGTTACAGCCCATCCGCCCCACTGACAAAGTTGAATAACTCGTTCAGAAGGTACTCGGTTCTTTGCTATCCAATTCGCAACAGATTGAACTGATTGGAATTCAAACCGCCTTGACACATCTGAAATCGACCCGATAGCCCTTACAGCTTGGGCGGTTACATTCTTATGTTGAGATGACATGTGTTCTCCTATGACTAAGCCTGCATCAATACTACTTATAGTAGCATTTATTAGCAACTTAAAATAGAAATGACAACTATGCCTTGTGCGCTTAATCTTCTACTTATGGTGGAAAATGCTAAATACAAAGACTTTGCCGAAAGGCTAAACAAGTCTCTCCAAGAGCAATCTATTGGAGTTAAAGAATTGTCAGAGTTCAGTGGTGTCTCGTATGAGATGGCGCGGCGCTACACTCTTGGTACTGCAAAACCGAGAGATGAAAAGATGATTCGAATTGCAGAAAGACTTGCTGTCTCACCGGCTTATCTTGATTATGGTGTGCCTGTTAATGGTGGCGACGCGCCCGCGAAAGGCACCGTCAGAATAGAGCAATTGGATGTTCATGCTTCAGCTGGTTCCGGATATATAAACCAACCATTCCCTACAATAGTGAGCTCAATAGAGATTCCGGAAGAGAGGATCTTCGAGTTGTTTGGTCGTAGAAGCCTTGATGGCATCGTCATGATAAATGTTGATGGCGATAGCATGATGCCCACGCTTTGCCCAAAGGACCTGCTTTTCATAGACAGCAAGGTTGAGCAGTTTAGTGGCGATGGAGTTTATGTATTCAATTTTGAAGACAGTACGTTCGTAAAACGCCTGCAGAAGGTAAAAGGGCGACGACTAGCGGTCCTTTCAGACAATGAGCACTACCCGCCCTTCTTCATAGAAGAGCATGAAATGAATGAACTATACATTTTCGGCAAACTAATCAGATGCTTGCCTCTAAAAATGATAGAGTTTGGCTAATAACTCATTCATTAAGAAACCGGCGAAAGCCGGTTTTTTTTACGCCTAAAATTCATACCCCCATAAAACCAGACTACTCAAAATCATATTTTTCTACTTTTTGTTGTTGCAATTATCTACTTAAAGTAGCTATAGTCATTACATCGAAAGTGAACAGGTACTCAACCCACCATGTATTTACAAGTGGAGCTTGAATGACCGGATGATTCGCTAACACATAAATTCTCAAGGGGTTTCAGGATGAAAGAGAACGAACCACATATTTATGCCGGTAGCATGAACAACGAAGAGCTTTATCAGTGGCTGTGTAAGAAGGTTGAAGCAATGGCGCATCTTCGTCAGTTACATATGGATAAAGCCTCCTGTGTGCGGAGGCTTGAAGAAGTGGATTCAATGATCACTGAAGCTACCCTTGAATCTCAATTAGAAATTTCTCGGACAGCTCAGGGTCCCATTCAGCGTCCAAATAATCAGGGAAGTTAACTGGGTAATTTGAGTGAGTAATGCGCGAGAGATATTCACTTGCTGGCTCCGGAAGAGCAGAGAACTGGATTTCATCGTGCAGGGCAAGCAGCGCATCAGTAAGTGTTAAATCTCGAATTACTGACAGCGGCCATTTGTATTTGAGAAGCAACTTGTGGTGAAGAGCCTGTTTTCCGTTAAGTCCATTGAGTTGATTCCCGTACTTTTTACGGTGCTCATAGAGAATGATGTCGAGAGCACAGATTAGCACGGCGCGGTTTGTGACACAGGAAACTTCAGAGCTATCAACATAGCCACTGATTTGGATACCGCGAAGTTGAGCAATATTGCTTTTGATCTGCGTAAAGAGGTGAGCGATTCCATTAATCATTTTGATTCCTTCGGGGTTGTAGGGACTTTGAAGGATACCACCACGCCTGATGTGGTTAAAAGCAGGCCAAAGCAATAACAAGTAACTCCCTGTTCTGGCGGCCCGGTGTTTTCCCGTTTGTCCGGTAACCGCCAGCCTTTTTCAGGGCACAACGATGAGAACATTGACGAGCAAGGCATAAAGGCAGGTTCAATTCCTGCCACCAGCATAATAATGGTGGTGATGGGCAGGGAAAAGGTCCGTTCAATTCGGACACCGGCAGTGTTCTCTTCGTTGTGTTGTAGCTCAATAGGTAGAGCGCCTCCTGAAGGAGGAGTTGAGCACTAACCAAGGATCATAACCCAGGTTATCTCATGCGGCTGGCCAGACGATATCTGAGTGGCTTTAAAAACAGATGGGAGTCGGTGGAATCCCGGCAAATGGGTTTCATGTACCGAATGAACACATGATGACGCGGGGAAAGAACCGTGACAGGAGGGAAGTAGACCCCACGAACACAACATGAAAGCGCACTCCTTTACTTACCAGTTATGGGTGACAGGTGTGAAACAGGTGGAGTGCGCTTACAGTTGTGGTGAATGACGGGGCTGACCGTCAAACGGTTGAGAAAAGATAAGCAGGCGAAGCGTTCTAAGCGAGCATAGGGACTGATCGAACGCGGATGGAACGGGCGGTTACGATATTGAAACACCGAGCCACTGAGCTGGAGATCAGCGCCAGCCACCACACACCAAATCACGTAGCCAGCGTGGTACTAGGAAGTAAGAAAGCTGTGTGGAGTCTTGGCGGTACCAGTACCAACCTTTGAAGTCCCTGGTACCGCCCTTTTTACTCAACTGAAAGCGCGTTCTGTCCCTTGTCATTAAGTGCCAGTTCGTTAACGGAACGCGCTTTCAATTGAGTGGAGAACTAAGCACCGGCATTGCAGTACCGGTTATGGCGATCAGCCTCAAGCATCCACTGGGTGCTTGGTGATGGTAATAACGCCATCTCAACCTTACAGGAGACGTTGAGACTGTTCTGGTTGAATTGGAGAAATATTCTTAGCCCGCTTCGCGGCGGGCACTTTTTCTGGAGGTTGTATGTCTGCGAATGATCTGGCGGTTAAGTACGGTACTTACCAGCCCGAAAATTTACTGATTATTCTCCCATTGGACGAGGCATCAGACATCATTCGCGAGCGTCTTCGCGCCGAAGTAAGGAGTGAGCTGGAATCTGAATATGAAGATCGTATTTCAGACGCCGAAGAAGATGCTTCCGAATGGGAATCAAAATCTGATAGTTACGAATGTGATGCTACCTGCTTTGCCAGAGCAGTTGAACAGGCTTTACTGGCACCATCATTCGAAGAGGCAAAGATTATTCTCGAACGAGTTAGATCGGATAACAGGGAATATTTTTAACTAATTATTAATTCAACGAATTAGGCAGCATTCATTGTGCCGGGATTCGTTCAACCAAAATTCAGCGCCGTGCAGGGCGCATATAACACGGAGAAACTAGCCATGACGACCACGCAGAACGTCACTGAGTTACAACCACGTATGACAAGAGAGCAACTGATCGATGCAGCGCGTAAAGCGGCCCCTCTCCTTCCTGTTGCTTACCGCGGGATCATGACCGAACTGGCTAACCGTCTTGATATCGTCAGCGTGGCGCTGTGCGAGTCAATGGAACAGCGTAAAGCACTGGTCATAGAGAACACCGTTTTACGCGACGATGTTAACTGCTGGGCCAAAGAGTGCGACCGCATCGTTGAACGTCATACCAAATCGCCGACCAATATGCACATGCTGGAGGCGCAGAGAGAATTACGAGAGTTAACTCCAGTAACCGATCAGGTTATTCGCGATATCCAGGCCACTGGCGTGGAAAAGTACGCAAACGTCACTATTGCCATAGGGAAAGAAGAGCAAGAAGAAAGCATTGTTTACGCTGGTAATCAGGCTCTGTTATTCGCTAACCAACTTCGTGAAGGTACTGCGTAATGGCCGCTAACTCATTCAAACAAATGTCACGTGATGGGACCATCAAGCGCACCGATACCGGGATGTTTATCAGCCTTGAACATATCCACGTGCGTGAAGGTTTCAACAAGCGTGAAGACGACGAACGCACCCGCCAGGCTGATGATGACCTGTTTAACTATCTGATGAACGGCGGCACCGTTCCTCCACTGGAGGTTATCGCACGTGATGAAGGTGGTGTGTGGGTTGTTGAAGGCCACCGCCGCCGTCGCTGCTACGCTCGTTGTGCTGAAGCAGGTAAGCCAGTAGACCGCATTCATATCATGCCGTTCAACGGTAACGATGTGCAGCGTCTGGCTCGCATCATGACCAGTAATAACCAACTCCCCCTTTCCGATATTGAACAGGCCGCCGTTATTCAGGAGCTTCATAACGCTTTCAATCAGACCACCAGCGAGATCTCAAAGCTGGTCAATAAGTCTGTGGCGACTGTTGAGAAGTTGCTCACTCTGAGTACCGCTAATTATGACGTTCAGCAGGAAGTTAAATCAGGAGCTGTGTCTGTTGATGTTGCCGTTGACCGAGTTCGTGAGTTTGGCGAACAGGCTGGTGAAGTTCTCCAGCACGATAAAGCCGTAGCCGCCGCCCAGGGGAAAACAAAGGTTACGCGCAGTTCTATCGCTCCGGAACTCAACATTAAAAGTGCTCGCCGTTTCGTGGAGTTAATGGCCATGGCGACGATCAGCGATGAAGGCGTATTCACTTTGCAAGGCACGGCACTGGCTGAAGCTCTGGCGATCATCGACGAACACAAAGCCATTGCTGAAGCTCGCGAAACCTATCGCCTTTCTCAGCCAGTACCATCAACAGAAATTATCGGAAAAGTTCTCTACGTCAGGATGGGCGGAAAGGAAATCGGCAAGGCAATAATTTATCGAGGTAAGAACGTCACGCTCGAACTAGGTGACAGAAAAATCATCGCCAGCCAGTCAAAAGCAGTGGCCCACTTCGTTAAGCAATACAAACTGCAGCAGGAAAATAATCATGACAGCCAATAAACCTATGACCGGCGAACAGCTGGATGAACTGATGACTGTTGCGGTCAATTTCCAGCGCGACAGCGAGAAGGCTGGGGAAGGAGATTGCGCTACCTTCGCTTATGCGGTTCAGGTTGCTGTTTTAGAAATTCGCGAAGTACGCAGCGTGTACGAAGAGCTGCAATCCAAAAACGCAGACCTTGCAGTACAGCTCGCTAACGCCGAGAGCAAGTGCAGGGAACTGGCGGCGGAGAATGAAAAGCAGCTGACGCATAGCGAGGCACTGGCGGTCGATAATGCAGCATTGCGTGAAGTGGTTGAGCGCATGGTTAACCAATTTGCAATGAGCGGTATTTCTCCAGAGGAGAAGTCAATCAATCCAGCTAAATCACTAATGTTTGATGCTAAATCAGCATTATTTATGCCGGCCACCGACGCTTTCCTGGCTGAAGTGCGGGCGCAAGGTGTGGAGATGTACGCAGATAATCTCGACAGCGGAGCAGACGACGCAGAACGAGATGGTTTTGATGATGCCGTTAAGTTTCTACGCAGTGAAGCTTCCGGCGTTCGCTTGTTCGCCGCCCAACTTCGCAAAGGAGCCGCGCTATGAGTAAACCAACCGATGAAGAAATCATTGCGATACTGAAGCGTCGAGGTCCATGCATGACATACGTAGCTACTAACTGGCTTCGCGATGACTATCGCTCACTTCAAACTGCGTACGTATTGCGCCGCCTGAAAAAGCTTGAGGCAATTGGCGTGGTTAAGCGCGTTAAAACCATTTATGCGGTTCAAATCTGCTGGGAGGCAGCCCAATGACAGCACTCAACACAGGCGACGTGAGTCAGAAAACGTATTACATCCATCCTGCGGCATTCGGCGGCACGAAAGACCCTGGTCACGGGCATGTGCCAGTTGTAAAGGCTGATGACTTCGAGAAGCTGCGCGCCAAGTTAGAGGCCGCAGAGAAGCGCATAGCAGAACTGCAAATTGCTAGAGACAAATGTTTCCTGAGCGGACTGAAAACAGGCTGGGAATATGGCATTGCTGATTATACGGAAGGATATAACCGTGAAATCGCTGATGCACAGGCAGTAATCGACCGCGCCGCTGGCATTGGCGTGAAGGGGGAGTGAGATGGCTGACGTAACCAAAATGGAGTGCGTTCATTCCACTAATCCTGAGTGGTTTTCACCAGGTGATATTTATGATTCCGAGAAACGCGGACCTGATATTTGTATTTGTGGTGACGACCTCGTGTCCGACCTTAACCCGGAAGACTGGTACGAGATGAGCCAGCGAGTCGATGGGCTATGGTTTCTTACCGGCTTTCAGCAATCAGTATTGTTTAGAACCGTGAGGACTAACCCATGACAACTAACCACCCGGCGCACGGTCCTTTATCACTTGATCGCCTGCACCAGATACACGGAATTCTCAGCAAAGCATCAGCTCAAAGCGACGGCGGTAATCTCGGCTACGCAATGGCCGATGCTGTCAAGGTGATTGCTGGGGCTATTGCGGCGTTTGGCGCTGAGCCTGTGCTTTATGCCGCGGAGGAAACTCTTGCTTATGCCAGGATGGGTGAGCTTCACCTTAAGTGGCTGTCTCAGCCAATGGGAGATGCTGTGATTCCGCTTTACGTTCACCGCCAAGCGACTGACGAAATTGGCTCATGGAATAACCACATGAACACGCCTACTACTCAGGCTGGAAACTCTCCGGTAACTCCGGATGGTTACGTACTGGTGCCTATCGTTCCGACCGAGGACATGATTATTAACGGCTTCGAATCGGTTCCAGATCCACACTTCAGCGATGAAAAAGAGTGGGAGGAATACGAAGCATTGAGTGGATGCCGACAGGCGGCGCGCCGGGCTGAGTTGTGCTGGGCAGCAATGATTAAAGCAGCACCAAAACAGGAGAATATTTAACGTGAACAATTTAATGATCGACCTCGAATCCATGGGCAAAAAACCAAATGCCCCTATCGTCTCCATTGGTGCCGTGTTCTTCGATCCGCAAAGCGGTGAACTGGGTCAGGAGTTTTACACCGCCGTTAACCTTGAAAGTGCTATGGAGCAGGGAGCGGTGCCGGATGGTGACACTATTCTGTGGTGGTTAAGACAAAGCTCAGAAGCACGATCAGCAATCTGTGTTGATGATGCGATGCCGATATCGTCTGCCCTATCTGAACTGAGCCATTTCATTAACCGACATTCTGATAACCCGAAATATTTAAAAGTTTGGGGCAATGGAGCTACTTTCGACAACGTTATATTGCGCGGCGCATATGAGCGCGCCGGCCAGGTTTGCCCGTGGCAATTTTGGAACGATCACGACGTCAGAACCATCGTCACATTAGGCAGAGTTGTGGGTTTCGATCCTAAGCGAGATATGCCATTCGATGGGGTTGCACATAACGCACTGGCCGATGCCCGCCACCAGGCCAAATACGTTTCAGCAATTTGGCAACGTCTACTGCCCCACCAGCAATAATTTATAAATATGAAAGCCCGGGTGCAGCCGGGCTGCATGGAGAATCTGTCATGGCAAAACTAATGAAGGCGAGTCAGTGGGGTAAACGCGAATTTACCAAAGACTCGATCCCGGATAATCGAACCATTAAACGTTGGGTTGAAAACGGACTTCTCACAGGCAAAATCGTAGACGGATCTGTTTGGGTCTGCGAGTCTGAAAAATGGGGGGTCGACTCAATGGTTAATCATACGGTTCGCCAGCTTATCAGTGAGGGTTAACCATGGCAGCCAGGCCAAGAAAAAGAGAATACCGCCATCTACCCGAATATCTAATATTCGATAAAGATCGCGGCGTTTATAAATTTACGCTTATAACTGGGAAAAAAAAGAATATCGGTAAAGACAGGGCTGTAGCGATCGCTATAGCCCGTGAATACAACCTCAGAATGAGGCCTGCAAATGTACCATCAGTAGAAATACTTGTCCGTGAATCTGGCGGTGTAACGGGGGAGGCAAAACCATTTGCTGAACACGTAGATCATATTATGGAGCGGGCGATTGAGAATGAGCGCCCTTCACAGAATACACTCGACGATTGGAACAACGATGCTCTGAGGGTGAAAGAATTCTTCATCAGCATACCAGCTTGCGATATTGAGCTGGAGCATGTGAACGCCTATATAAACCACTACCATGCCGAAGCATCAGCAAACGTACAAAACAGGAAAGTCAGCTTTCTTAAAAAACTATTCTCGTATGCGGTCGATGAATCGCTAATGTTCGATAACCCAGCAACCCGTAAAAAAATGCGTAGGACAGAAGAGAAGAAACGCCAGCGCCTCTCACTTGATAACTTTAAAGCTATCAGGCGCGCAGCCGAACCATGGTTACGGACCGCGATGGATTTGGCATTACAAACAACACACGCACGCCTAGAAGTTTCACGGATCCGTTACGCCATCAGAGAACCAAAAGACGGCATCTGCGGGTGCGTTTGGTTAGCACAGCCGGAAAGCGGGATTTATGGCACGTTGTACATTCACCGGCAAAAGGTGCAGAAGAAAGAAGCGTCGCATGTGGCGATCCCTATAGGCGAGGAGTTGAAACGGATTATTGACGATAGCCGCGATAATGTGGCCAGCCCGTTCATCGTTCACAGGATTCCGGAACGGCAGGTTAAACGTAGTAAAGAGGTTTCGCACCCCACGCAGATCGCACCGGATTACCTGAGCCGGTCCTTTTCCTCGGTGCGCGACAAACTGGGTTTATGCGACCAAATGGCGATGGACGAAAGACCAACCTTTCACGAAATTCGAGCGCTGGCCGCACACCTTTTCGATCAGCAAGGCATCGATCCACAAGGACGAATGGCGCACAGCGATGCTAAGTCGACCAAGATCTACACGCAAAACCATATCGATTGGGTCGTCGTTCCCCATGGTGAAATCAAGGCCGGTTAGATACATATCTCATGGGGAGAAACCACTACTTAAGTCATTGATGTATATAGAGCAGATTTTGCTAAAAAAGCACTGTTTGTTTATACAGTCAAACAGTACCCACCACCAGCAATAGCAAGGCTCTCAGCCTTTTAAAAGCGG
>NZ_SZWV01000038.1:19956-26990 GCF_005280945.1 Citrobacter sp. wls718 | reverse complement strand
GGGACTCAGCGCCCTCTTTCCTGGCCGGTGCCTGGCATAATTCACCCTGCTGACTTCTCTTCCAGCTGCTTGCATCTTTAATATCAACATTGTTTATTATTGCCGCTCATTAAAGTTGATATTTAATTAATGTTGTCAAACAGCAAATCGAGATTACAGTAATGACACAAATATTTTATTAATTTTTCACTTTAATAAACCCTGCTTAAACGTTAAGCATTTCATAGCAGAATGAATCGCTGGTCGGATATGTGCGAAATAAAATAAATAAGAACATGACATTTCTATCCTAACCCTACGATGGTAAAAATGAAAAAGTTAATGATGGCATTAGTGGCAGCTGTAGCGTTATCAGGTTGTGCACAGCAAACCTTTAAAATAAATAACGGCATTGCCGAAAAACCGACCCAAGAGGTCAAACAGAGCTTTTTTGTTCACGGCATAGGCCAGTCACAAACTATTGATGCAGCACTTGTTTGTGGTGGTGCAGACAAAGTTATCCGTACCGAAGTACAGGAATCGGGAATGGATGTTTTCTTGCGTATTATTACTATCGGTATCTACACACCTCGTGAGGCGAGAGTGTATTGCGCTAAATAATACGATGAGCAGGTGTTCGATGGATACCTGCTTAGCAATAATGTGCCTGCCATTATTTAACACGATTGAAAAATAGTGACGTAATAACTGAATAATTTTTGTGTCGTTAAGAAACACATTTAACGCTATCTGTTGATAGTGACACTTCCGTACTCGCCCCATCGACTTACTTATAAATCAAAATCAACGCATAACCCTCTTTATACACACAAAGTTGTATTTAAAATACATGTTTATATGTGTAAAGATATGTCAGGGGAAAGTACCTTCCCCCTCCTGCGTCGCGATGGCTCAGGCTTTGTACAATAAAAAAGGTTAGGTTATGCATTACTCAAAGCGTTTATGGCTAACGCTTCTCGTTATCTGCCTGGCGTCCTTTGGCGTGCTACTGTGGCTGGGCGGCGAGATTTATCAGCAGGCTCCGCCTATTCCGGCACAAGTTATCACGACGGATGGTGAGCAGGTTTTCACCGGGGAACAAATTCAGGATGGGCAGGAAGCCTGGTTTAAATCTGGCGGTCAACAGCTGGGTTCCGTTTGGGGCCATGGCAGCTACGTTGCGCCTGACTGGTCTGCGGACTGGCTGCACCGTGAAGCGCTTGCCTTACGCGACATCATCGCCGAGAAAAAATATCAGCAACCGTTCGATGCGCTAACGCAAGAACAACAGCTGGTTGCGGGCGGCCTGATGAAACAGGAGATGCGCCATAATAGCTATGACGCGCTGCGTAATGTCATCATTATTACACCGGAGCGCGCCAAAGCCATTCGTGAGGTTGCCGCGCATTATGACGGTCTGTTCAGCGACGCGCCTGATTTCCACGCGCTGCGCGTTGACTATGCGATGAAGGAAAATACACTTTCCTCTTCTCTGGACCGGCAGGATCTCGGCGCCTTCTTCTTCTGGAGCGCCTGGGCTGCCACCACCGAACGCCCAGATGATACCATCACTTACACCAGCAACTGGCCGCATGAAGCGCTGGTGGGTAATACGCCAAGTGCCAGCTTAGGCATCTGGTCTATTGCCAGCGTCATTCTGCTGCTGGGCGGTATTGGTGCCCTGGTCTGGTACCATTTCCGTAACGAAGAAGACGAAACCATTGTCTCCCCGGCCAGCGATCCGCTGTTCCGGCTGACGCTGACACCGTCGATGCGCGCAACCACAAAATATTTTTACGTGGTTATCGCCCTGTTTATGGTGCAAATTTTCCTCGGTTCGATGACTGCGCACTACAGCGTGGAAGGCCAGGATTTCTTCGGCATCCCGCTATCGAAAATCTTACCGTACACCGTACTGCGTAGCTGGCACACCCAGCTGTCAGTTCTGTGGATTGCTACCGCGTGGCTGGCAACCGGTCTGTATATCGCCCCGTTGATTTCCGGCAAAGAACCCGCATTCCAGCGTCTGGGCGTTAATATTCTGTTTGTTGCGCTGCTGATTCTGGTGGTTGGTTCGCTGGGCTTCGGCTGGTTGGGTGCAATGGGCTATCTGGATGCCAAACAGAACTTCTATATTGGTGCCCAGGGTCTCGAGTTCACCAACATGGGACGCATGTGGCAGTGGCTGCTGTTTATCGGCCTGATGATTTGGCTGGTGCTGGTGGGACGTGCATTATGGCCTGCCCTCACCCGTCCATCAGAAAACCGTGGTCTGATCATGCTGATGTTCCTGGCAGCCATTTGTATCGGCCTGTTCTACTCTACGTCCCTGATTTGGGGCTTTAAGACGCATTACGCCATTATTGAATACTGGCGCTGGTGGCTGGTTCACCTGTGGGTAGAAGGTTTCTTTGAAGTCTTCGCCACCGCCGTGATTGCGCTTATCTTCTGTCGTCTGGGTCTTATTCGTAGTAGCGCGGCGAACAAAGCAACATTGTTCTCGACCATCATCTTCCTGTTTGGTGGCATTCTGGGAACGCTGCACCACCTGTACTTCACTGGTGCACCGATCTCCGTCATTGCCTGGGGTTCAATTTTCTCTGCACTGGAAGTGGTTCCGCTGTCGCTGGTGGGGATTGAAGCTGCACACAGTTACTCACTGGCACGTAAAGCACCGTGGGTACAGCGTTACCGTTGGATGATCTTCTTCTTCGTGGCCGTGGCATTCTGGAATATGGTCGGCGCTGGCCTGCTGGGCTTCGCCATCAACCCGCCGATTTCACTGTACTACGTGCAGGGTCTGAACCTGACGGCAGCGCATGCTCATGCCGCGCTGTTTGGCGTATACGGTATGCTCGGTATTGGTCTAATGTTGTTCTGTCTGCGTGGTCTGCTGCCGGACAACCATTGGGTTGATTCTCTGTTGAAATGGGCATTCTGGTTGATGAACATCGGCTTAACGTGGATGGTCTTTGTCTCGCTGCTGCCGGTAGGGATTTATCAGTCATGGGCCAGCATTGATAAGGGGCTGTGGTACGCGCGCTCTCCGGAAGTGATTCACTCGCATATCGTTGAAACACTGGTCTGGCTGCGTGTCCCGGGCGACATCATCTTCGGTATCGGTGGACTACTGCTGGCGCTCTTTGCGCTGAAGCTGCTTACCAAAGCCAACGCTAAATCGATGACGCTGGCAAACGAGAAAAACTAAGCGCCGTTTTTAAGATGACGCTCAGCAATTAAAAGGCAACCGCAGCGCCAGTCGTTGCGGTTTTTTTATTTCGTCTCGCAAACCGGCAGCACCTTGATTCAAGTCATAAAGAGTATTCTTTGTAAAAATTCCAATGAGAGCTTTTTGAGTCAGGATATACTATTTGCACCTGTAAAAAGTAGGGTCACGTTGCCTTATCATCTGCGTGATAAATCAGGATTATCCCATGCCCCGAAATATAACGAAATTAAGAGTGCTCAGGAGAAGAAGATGCCTGAATTAACACCTTTTAAGGTGATGATCGTTGATGACCACCCACTCATGCGGCGAGGAATCAGTCAATTACTGCAGCTGGATAGCGCATTTGACGTGGTTGCCGAAGCAGGCGACGGCGCGAGTGCTATCGATCTGGCAAACCGGCTTGACCTGGATGTGATCCTGCTGGATCTCAATATGAAAGGTATGAGCGGACTGGATACCCTGAATGCGCTGCGCCGGGATGGCATCACAGCACAAATTATCATTCTTACCGTATCGGATTCCGCCAGCGATGTTTATGCCTTAATTGATGCTGGCGCTGACGGTTATTTGCTGAAAGACAGCGATCCGGAAGTGTTGCTCGAAGCTATTCGCAGCGGTGCGAAAGGCGGTAAAGCCTTCAGCGAACGCGTCAGCAACTACCTGCGTGAACGTGAGCTATTTGGCGCAGAAGAAGATCCGTTCAGCATGCTGACCGAACGCGAACTGGATGTATTACACGAACTGGCACAGGGGCTGTCAAACAAACAGATCGCGTCAGTGCTGAATATCTCCGAACAAACAGTAAAGGTGCATATTCGCAATCTGCTGCGCAAACTTAACGTGCGTTCTCGCGTTGCGGCTACCATCCTGTTTTTACAAACACGCGGCATGCAATAACCAGATATTGCCCGATGGCGCTACGCTTATCGGGCCTACAAGTTGCGTGCATCAGTAGGCCGGATAAGACGCTTTGCGTCGCCATCCGGCATCTTCCACGCTTATTTCTCCTGCGGCGACAGCTGTTCCAGCGCTTGTTTAATGCTGCGCTCAATCACCGAGCGGCGGGTATCGTTGGCAGGTAATAATTTCAGCATCATCTCCCACGCGGCGACCGCTTCACCGAAGCGCTGCTGCTCAAACGCATTAAACGCATACATACTCAGCACACGGACGTTGGCATGATCGCTTCTGACTAGCTGGCGCAGCAGTTCTCCACCCCGGCGGTTATCGTCCGGATCGGAGGAACGGGTCAACGCTTCCGCATAACCCAGCGCGGCATCGCTATTTTTCGGATCCAGCCGGTAAGCGTTAGCGTAGGCTTCGGTCGCCGTACTGGCATTGCCTAATACCATGCCAATACGCCCGAGCATGATCCAGCCTTCAACGTTTCCGGCGTCAGATTGCAGCCGCGTACGCAGCCCCAGCGCCAGGCGCGTCATATCCTCTTCATTCAGCGGCTCGGCTTTCGGATCCAACGCGCGTTCCAGCAACCCCGGAGCCTGGGCGGTGGCCTGCTGCCAAACTTTTACCTGCTTATAATTACCGGTGTAGTAATAGCTCACCGCCACCACCACAAGCGCCACCACCACGCCAGGTGCAAACAGCCACCATCCACCCCGCGTGCCATCCGGTGTGGTATCGTCAGGAAATTCTTCCTGCTTCAGGCGAACGCGACGACGAGAACGGGCGAAGATAATCCAGCCTCCCAGACCAATCGCCACCAGCGGCATCACCCACAGCAGTACGGTCAGTGGTGTCAGCGGCGGATCGTAGGTCACGAAGTTGCCATAACGCGCCACCATGTAATCGACGATCTCTTTCTGGCTTTTCCCTTCTTGCATCAGCTCATACACTTTCTGACGCAGGTCGGTGGCAATCATCGAGTTTGAATCAGCAATGCTGTTGTTCTGACATTTTGGACAACGCAGCTGCTCGGTAAGCTGGCGGAACTGCTGCTCCTGCGCTTCGTCCTTGAACTGCATCACATCGATAGTGGCCAACGCCGAACCTGAGACAATCAGCATCAGCACGCCCAGTAAAAACCTCATTGCGCGGCCTCCTTACTGTACTTATCCCACAACGGTTTGAGCTCGCTCTCCCACACCCTGGCGTTTAAATCGCCGGCATGGCGGTAACGAATAATGCCTTTACCGTCGATCAGGAACGTTTCCGGCGCGCCGTACACCCCCAGATCCAGACCCAGCATCCCGTCGCCGTCAAACAGGCTCAGCGCATACGGATTACCCAGCTCTTTCAGCCAGACGATAGCTTTCTGGCGATTGTCTTTGTAGTTCAGACCCACAACCCGAATGCCCTGCGCTGAAAGCTGGTTCAGATACTGATGTTCAGCGCGACAGGTCGGACACCAGGTCGCCCAGACGTTAAGCAGTACCGGCTTGCCCTGCGTAAGCACATCGGCCTGATAATGCTGACCCGGGTTCTCCAGCGACTCCAGACGGAATGTCGGTACCGGTTTACCGATCAGCGCCGACTCCAGATTTGTAGGATCGTCGCCCTGCGCGTTACGTGCCAGCTGCCACAGCAACGCTG
Organism: Citrobacter sp. wls718; assembly: GCF_005280945.1. Lineage (NCBI taxonomy): Bacteria > Pseudomonadati > Pseudomonadota > Gammaproteobacteria > Enterobacterales > Enterobacteriaceae > Citrobacter > Citrobacter sp. wls718. The sequence goes on along the minus strand of NZ_SZWV01000038.1, from coordinate 21,232 downwards.
CGGCAATCACGAGAAAAATAATAAACGGAATTAACAGTGCGTTGCGCTTCATACAGCCTCCGGCGCTTTTTCTTGCCCGGCAGTGCGGGGACGCGTGCGCTGGCGATAGCGCGGATCAAACAGGCAGAACAATCCGCCCAGCGCCATCAGTAACCCTCCGGCCCAAATCCAGCGAATAAACGGTTTGTAATACAGACGCACGGCCCATGCGCCGTTGTCCAGCTCCTCGCCCAGCGCCGCGTACAGGTCACGGGTAAATCCGCCGTCAATGGCCGCCTCGGTCATCATCGAGCTGGTGCTGTTATAAAAGCGTTTTTCCGCATGCAGCGTCGCTTCCGGTTTGCCGTCACGCGTGACGCCAATAATCGCGACACCGCCGCGATAGTTAGGACCGGTGATATCTTTCACTTCACGGAAGGTGAACTGGTAATCATGAATGCCGACACTATCGCCCGCCTTCATGCGCACATCGCGTTCAACGCTGTAGTTCTGGCTAAACGCAATACCGACGATAGTGACGGCAAGCCCTACGTGACCCGACACCATACCCCAGTAACTCGGCGTCAGCTTCGTGCCGCGTGAAATACGCAGAAATGCCTCAGACATGGCCAGCACAAATATCCAGCAGGCCATTGCCATGCCGACGACGGTCATCGCGGCAATGCGATCCTCAAACAACCACGGTAGCAGCACGGACATTACCAGCGTGGTGACAAAAGCGATAATCAGCAACGTTTTTAGTTTGCGCGGCCGGTCGCGTCCCCAGCGCACCAGCGGCCCAATCCCCAGCAACAGCGCGAACGGTGCCATCAGCCAGGTGAACATGGTATTAAAGAACGGCTCACCAATCGAAATACTGCCCAGCCCCAGCTGTTTATGCACCAACGGCAGCAGCGTGCCCAGCAGGACTACCAGCATGGCGGCAATCAGCAAAACGTTGTTCCCCAGCAGCAGCGATTCACGCGACCACAGTGCGTTATTGACCCGCGAGCGAACCTTATGCCCACGCACCGCAAACAGCAGCAGAGAACCACCAATCACCAGCACCATAAAGGCCAGGATAAACATCCCGCGCGACGGATCGGAGGCGAAGGCATGTACCGACACCAGCACGCCCGAGCGCACGAGGAACGTCCCCAACAGGCACAGTGAGAACGCGCAGATTGACAGCAGTAACGTCCAGGCCTTAAAGCTGGCGCGTTGCTCCGTAACGGCCAGGGAGTGCATCAGCGCCGTCCCCACCAACCACGGCATAAACGAGGCGTTCTCTACCGGA
>NZ_SZWV01000038.1:11398-19946 GCF_005280945.1 Citrobacter sp. wls718 | reverse complement strand
AGAACCACCAGCCGCCCCAGCCCAACTCGTAGTAAGCCCAGGCCGAACCGAGCACAATACCCAGCGTCAGAAACACCCACGCCGCCAGCGTCCACGGGCGTGAAAAACGGGCAAAGGTGCTGTCCAGACGCCCGCTCATCAGCGCTGCAATGGCAAAAGCAAAGGCAACGGAGAAGCCGACATAGCCCATATACAGCAGCGGTGGGTGGAAAATAAGTCCCGGATCCTGCAACAGCGGGTTCAGATCGCGCCCTTCTATCGGGAAGTCCGGCAGCGTGCGGGAAAACGGGTTAGAGGTAAACAGAATAAACAGCAGGAAGCCGACGCTAACCATCCCCATCACCGCCAGCACACGGGCGACGATATCCAGCGGCATACGCTGACTAAACAGCGCCACGGCAAAGGTCCAGCCACTCATCAGCAGCACCCACAGCAGCAGCGAGCCTTCATGCGCGCCCCACGTGGCCGCCACACGATACCAGACCGGAAGCTGGGTATTGGAGTTACTGGCGACGTAGGTCACGGTAAAGTCATTGACCACAAAGGCGTTAATCAACACCAAAAACGCGCCCATCACACAGATAAACAACAGCCAGGCAAAGGGCCGCGCAGAGGCCATCATCCGTACATCGCCGCGCGCAACGCCCCACAGCGGATAAACCGAGAGCAGCAATGCGACGCCAAGCGCCAGGCACAGCAGCCCGTTGCCAATTTCAGGCATCATGACGTTTTATCCTTATACACACTTTCCGGGCGACGATGGTTTTCCTGCATCGCTTTTTCGACTTCCGGCGGGGTGTAATTCTCATCATGTTTGGCGAGAACTTCTTTTGCCTGAACATGATTCCCCTCGCCCAGCTCACCCTGAACAACGACGCCCTGCCCTTCACGGAACAGATCCGGCAGGATGCCTTCATACGTCACATCCACCACGCCTTCGGCGTCATAGATGCTGAAATTCACCTTCAGCGATTGCGGGTCACGCTTTACACTGCCCGGCATGACCATGCCACCCACGCGCAGGCGTTGGCCGACTTCTGGCATCTGCTGGGTTTCACGCTTGCCGTAGAGGATTTCGCCCGGCGTATAGAACAAGTCGATATTGGAACGCAGCGCGTAAAGCACCAGCGTGATGGTCAATGCCAGGCCCGCCAGTACCGCACAGGCTATCCATAGCCGATTTTTACGTCGAATATTCACGCCGCCTCCCGTTGTACTTGCGCCGCACGCATGCGGGCTTCTCTTGCCCGCTGCTGCGCCACGCCGCGTAAAATCGCGCGGTGCTGTAGCGCGGAATGTAGTACCAGCACCGTCAGCGGGATAACGCTCATCGCCACGGCCAGCCAGACATACAAGGCGTAACCGCCCATGGCGAAAAAATCACTCCAGGATGCAAATGCAGGGGTCATTGGCGGCCTCTTTTTAAGATCAGTTCACTCACCCACGGGCGGCGTTTTTCCATCAACAAAATCAGGTTACGCATGCGCATCAGCGTCAGCGTGACAAACAGTAACAGGTAACCGACGATCGCCAGACGCAGCGGCGCGCGCATAGCCGGGTCGATACTTTGCTGCATACGGGTTGACCCCTGGTGCAGCGTATTCCACCACTCTACCGAGTAGTGAATGATCGGTAAGTTCACCACGCCAATCAGCACCAGAATCCCCGCGGCACGCCCTGCTACACGGCGGTCATCAAATGCGTGCCACAGCGCAATCGCGCCAACGTAGAGAAACAGCAGCACCAGTTCAGAGGTGAGTCTGGCATCCCACACCCACCAGGTTCCCCACATCGGTTTACCCCATGCAGAACCGGTCACCAGGGCAATAAAGGTAAACACCGCACCAATGGGCGCCATCGCCGCCAGCGCCAGGTTGGCCATTTTCATCTGCCAGACCAGGCCGATAAACGCGGCAACCGCCATTGAGGCGTAAATGCCCATCGACCAGATTGCCGCCGGGACGTGCAGGTAGATGATGCGATAACTTTGTCCCTGCTGATAATCCGCGGGTGCAAAGCCAAATCCCCAGATCCAGCCCGTTACCAGTACCACTGCGCTGGCAATGGCCAGCCACGGGATAAACCAGCCACAGATCTGATAGAGCCGTGGGGGCATCGCCAGTTGATGAAGTATTTTCCACATAGTTCAGTCACCAGACTCAAGCAAAACAAATGAAATTACCTTGGTGCCAGATGGTCGCGCTTGCGCCTTATCCGGCCTACAGTTACTGCACGCTAATACGTAGCGCCACCGCTGTCGCAAACGGACTTAACGTTGCGCTGCCAACCAACAGTGCGCCCAGAATCGCCATGTAGCCTTCAACGGGTAAGTGCATTGAGGCAGCATCCATCGCGGCGGTAGCAAAAATCAGTAATGGAATCGTGAGCGGTAGCACCAGTACACTTAACAATACGCCGCCACGCTTTAATCCCACCGTTAACCCCACGCCCGGTGCCCCGAGAAAACCCAGTGTTGGCGTGCCGAGCAGCAGGGTTAGCGCCATAATTTGCCACCCGTACATATCCATGCCCAGCAGCAACGCCACCAACGGCGAGAGGATCAGCAGCGGCAGGCCAGTCACTACCCAATGCGCCATCACCTTCGCCAGCACCACAGCCGGTAACGGTAACGGCAACAGCATCAGCTGCTCAAGGCTACCGTCCTGCAGGTCATCACGGAATAAGCGTTCCAGCGCCAGCAACGACGCCAGTAATGCCGCCACCCAGATAATCCCCGGCGCAATGCGCGCCAGCAGCTGTGGCTCTGGGCCAATGCTCAGCGGGAATAACGTAATCACAATCAGGAAGAACCATAACGGATTGGCGATCTCCGCACTATGACGAAACGCAACCCGCAGTTCTAAACGGAAAATTCGCCACATCATTGTGCTGTCCTCTCGCGGGTCAGCGCGATGCGCCGCACTTTATTGGTTTCTACATTGAGAGGTTGGTGAGTCGTCAGAATAACAACTCCGCCCTGCTCCGTATGCTGTGCCATACGTTGGGTGAGACGCTCAACGCCATTAACATCAATCGCGGTGAACGGTTCATCGAGGATCCACAGTCGGGCGCGGGTTAGCCACAGGCGAGCCAGCGCAACACGACGCTGCTGACCGGCGGAGAGCTGATTGACCGGAATATCTTCATATCCGGCAAGACCTGCCTGTGCCAGCGCCTCCAGACACTGGGCGATATCGCCATCATGATGGAAAAACCGCAGATTCTCCAACGCCGAAAGCCGGGTTTTTATCCCCGGCTGATGTCCGATCCACAGCAGTTCCTGATGGAAATTGTCCCGCACCTGATGCAGCGGTTGACCTTGCCAGAGAACGTCTCCGGCATCAGGACGAGCCAGCCCGGTAAGCAACCGCAACAGGGTCGTTTTCCCCGCACCGTTACTTCCGGTAATTTGCACCCATTCCCCTGCGTTAACGCGAAATGACAGCTCGCTAAACAGTATTCTGTCATCTCGCTCACAGAGCAGTTCTCTGGCTTCAAGCATCCTGATTATTTACATCCTGTTAAAAGCCCGGTTTGACTTCGCGCATATCAGGCAGCTTGTGTGCAATCCCTTTATGACAGTCAATACACGTTTGCCCTTCTTTTACGGCCTGGTCATGCATTTTAGCCGCCACGCCTTTCTGGGCAGTTAAATCCATAAACTCGAAGTTGTGGCAGTTACGACACTCTTGCGAATTATTGTCTTTCATACGCCGCCATTCATTTTGCGCCATCGTCAGACGATGGTCTTCAAATTTTTGCGGTGTATCTATCAACCCCAGTGCTTTCGCGTACAGTTCTTTGCTGGCCTTGATTTTACGGATCATTTTCGGGCCCCACTCATGCGGGACGTGGCAATCAGGACACGTAGCTCGTACACCACTGCGGTTGTTGTAGTGTACGGTTTCCATGTATTCCTGGTATACCGTGTTGCGCATTTCGTGACAGCTAATGCAGAACTCTTCCGTATTGGCCTTTTCCATACCGGTATTAAAGCCGCCCCAGAAAATAATGCCGCCCACAAAGCCGATTAACAACAGCGTGCCGAGCGCCAGACGGCTGGGGCGACGCCACCATTGCCAGACGCGCTTAATCCAGCCTGGTTTACGGTTAGAATTTTCCATAATGACCTCTTATTTCCCGTAACCTTTCGAGGGGGTGAAGGTATTTTCGACAATCGGTGCAGCATCCGCCTGCGGGACATGGCACTGCAGACAGAAATAGCGACGCGGCGCGACTTCCGCCAGTACTTTGCCATCGCTATCCATAAAGTGCGTCGGGCTAATGCGCGGCGCGCCGGTGGTGCGATAGCTTTCGACGCCGTGGCATTGCAGGCAGCGGTTGGTGTTGGTCGTTACCTGGTAACCGTCAACGCTGTGCGGGACCATCGGCGGCTGGTTAACATAGTTCAGCGGCATACGCTCCTGCTCTTTCGGCATGCGAATAGCCCCTTCCTGGGTCCCCGAGACTTCCGGTGACTGGCTCAGATCCACTCCGTTTGCAGCCCAAACGGCCCCACTCACTACCAGGGCCAGCGCGGCCGCCATTTGACTCAGCGCTTTAATCAGGTCATGGCTTTTCATGATTTCGCTCCCGAACTCCATCGTGTTGTTATTGTAAAAACATCCTCAGAACAGACATCCACACAGCGACCGCAACCCATGCAATCGCGACTGGTTACCTGCACCGGACTTTGCTCATCCAGCACCGGGGCACGTAGCACATGCGGTTCCGGGCAAACATGAAAACAATCCATACAGCGGTTACATCTCTCGCGTTCTTTTGCTGACACGGTTAACACCCCTTTGCTTCCCAGCACGCTATACAGCGCGCCTAATGGGCAAAGGTGCCCGCACCAGCCATGCTCAACAACCAGTAAATCAAATAAAAACAGTGCAATAATCAGCAGGATACCGCTACCGAATCCCATTACCAGGCTACGTCCCAGCAAAGAGACCGGGTTTATCCATTCCCACAGCAGCGTACCGGTCAGCGCGGATCCCACCAGGATAACGACCAGCAGGACGTACCGTATATGGCGCGGAATAGTCGCAGACTGATTCAGGTCAAACCTTCTGCGTAACACACTTGCCAAATCAGTGACCGGGTTCATTGGGCAGACCCAGCTGCAAAACAACCGCTTACCGGCCAGGGCATACAGCCCCGTAATAAGTGCAGCACCGATTAACGCTACGGTCGCAGGCAGATGTCCACTGGCGAGGCTTTGCAGCGTAATCAGCGGATCGGTGAATGGGATGGTATCCAGCAACAGGCTGCTGCTGTAATTGCCATGCAGGATCCACACCCCTAACCACGGGCCGCTGAGAAACATTGCCAGCACCAAAAACTGCGTCAGACGACGCAGCACCAGCCAACGGTGGCTGCGCCACCAGCCTTTTTTCTCCCGCGCTTCACGCCCGGCATCACGTTTACGATTTGCCATTGTTCCCCTCCAGCCAACCGAAGCGGTAATGGTGTCCCAACTCCCCTTTCGCCAGCGACAGCGGCAGCACTTTTATTGCCGGCTGTTCCAGCACGCAGACCTTTTCACATTTACCGCATCCGGTGCAGGCATCGCTGTGTACGGTCGGAATAAACCGCGCGTGCTTACCGGTGCGCATATTGCGATCCAGTTCCAGGGTGATGGCCTCGTCTATCTTTGGGCATTCGCGATAACAGACATCGCAGCGCAGCCCTTGATAATTGAGGCAGTTCTCGTGATCCAGCAGTACCGCCAGTCCCATGCGTGAATCGTCAATGGATTCGATCTCCCTGTCCAACGCGCCGCTTGGGCAGACTTTGGCGCACGGGATGTCTTCACACATTTCGCAGGGAATGTCGCGCGCAACAAAATACGGCGTCCCCGCCGCCAGCCCAGAGGCCAGCGTCGCCAGTTTCAGCGTGTCGTACGGGCAAGCCTGAACGCACTGTCCACAGCGCACGCAGGCGCTGGCAAAGGCGTCTTCAGCCAATGCCCCTGGCGGGCGCAACCGCACGCCGGTTGCACGTGCAGTTTGCTGTTGCAACCCCAGCACCACGCCAACGGCAGCCAGCCCGCCCGCTGCGCGAACCATATCGCGCAGAAAGCGGCGGCGGCCATTTTGGGGTTTTGCTGACCGGGACATAACGCGTTACACCTTCGCCAGCTTCACGGCGCACTTCTTGAAATCCGTCTCTTTAGAGAGCGGATCCGTCGCATCCAGCGTCAGGTTGTTCACCAGCTGTGCGGCGTCGAAGAACGGCATGTACACCAGCCCCTGCGGTGGGCGGTTACGACCGCGGGTTTCAACAATCGAAATCACTTCGCCACGACGGGAAACCACTTTCACCTTGTCGCCACGACGCAGATCGCGGGCTTTCGCATCCAGCGGATGAATAAACAGGACGGCTTCCGGGAAGGCGCGGTGCAGTTCAGGCACGCGGCGCGTCATGCTGCCGGTGTGCCAGTGCTCCAGCACGCGACCGGTGGAGAGCCACAGGTCATACTCTTTATCCGGTGCTTCTGCGGCGGGTTCAAACGGCAGCGCGAAGATGACCGCTTTGCCATCCGGCTTGCCGTAGAACTTGTAGCTTTCGCCCACCTTCACGTAAGGGTCGTTACCTTCGCTGTAGCGCCACTGGGTCTCTTTACCGTCGACCACCGGCCAGCGTAAACCGCGCGCTTTGTGGTAATCGTCAAATGGCGCCAGATCGTGACCATGACCGCGACCAAACCAGGCGTACTCTTCGAACAGCCCTTTTTGCAGATAGAAGCCCAGTTCGCGGGATTCATCGTTCAGCTGATCGTCAGCCAGTTCCGTCAGCGGGAATTTCGTCACCGCAGGCGTGGCGAACAGGACGTCGTACAGCGTTTTACCGCGCAGCTCCGGTTTCTGTGCCAGCAGTTCCTCCGGCCAGACCTCTTCGGTTTTGAAGCGACGGGCAAACTGCACCATTTGCCACAGGTCAGACTTCGCTTCACCCGGCGCTTTAATTTGCTGACGCCAGAACTGAGTACGACGCTCGGCGTTACCGTAGGCCCCTTCTTTTTCTACCCACATTGCGGTCGGCAGGATCAGGTCGGCAGCCAGAGCGCTGACAGTCGGATACGGATCGGACACGATGATAAAGTTGCGCGGATCGCGCCAACCCGGCATACGCTCTTCGTTGATGTTCGGCCCGGCCTGCATGTTGTTGTTACACATCACCCAGTAGACATTCAGCTTGCCGTCTTTCAGCGCACGGTCCTGCGCCACGGCGTGCAGACCGACTTTCGCCGGGATGGTGCCGGTCGGAAGATTCCAGTGTTTTTCACAGATATCGCGGTGCTTCTCGTTAGTCACCACCATGTCCGCAGGCAGACGGTGAGAGAACGTCCCAACTTCACGGGCGGTACCACAGGCGGAAGGCTGGCCGGTCAGCGAGAACGGTCCGCAGCCAGGCTGAGAGATTTTGCCGGTTAGCAGGTGCAGGTTATAGACCAGGTTATTGGCCCATACGCCGCGAGTATGCTGGTTAAAGCCCATCGTCCAGTAGGAGATAACTTTCTTCTTCGGATCGGCATACAGTTGCGCCAGCTGTTCCAGCTGATCTTTCGGCACGCCGGTCATTTCTGCGGTTTTATCCAGCGTATAGTCCGCAACAAACGCCTTGTACTCTTCGAAGCTGATCGGCTCAGACGCATCGGAACCTGGGTTTTTCGCGGCTTTTTCCAGCGGATGCGTTGGGCGTAAGCCGTAGCCAATATCCGTCGCACCTTTGCGCAGGTTAACGTGTTTGCTGAAGAAATCCTGGTTTATCGCATTGTTTTGAATGATATAGTTGGCGATGTAGTTGAGGATCACCAGGTCGCTTTGCGGCGTGAAGACCATGCCGTTATCTGCCAGCTCAAAGCTACGATGCTGATAGGTAGAAAGAACCGCAACGTTGACGTTGGGATCGGACAGACGACGGTTAGTGATGCGCGACCACAGAATTGGGTGCATCTCCGCCATATTCGCGCCCCACAGCACGAACGCATCCGCATGTTCGATATCGTCATAGCAGCCCATCGGCTCATCCATACCAAAGGTACGCATAAAGCCCACCACCGCCGACGCCATGCAGTGACGCGCGTTCGGGTCGATATTGTTGGTACGGAAACCGGCTTTGAACAGCTTCGCGGCGGCGTAGCCTTCCCAGATGGTCCACTGACCGGAACCAAACATGCCGATGGCATCAGGTCCTTTCTCTTTCAGCGACGTTTTGAATTTTTCTTCCATCACATCAAAGGCCTGATCCCAGCTAATCGGGGTGAACTCGCCTTCTTTGTGATATTTCCCGTCCTTCATGCGCAGCATTGGCTGCGTTAAACGGTCTTTTCCGTACATGATTTTGGGTAGGAAATACCCTTTAATACAGTTAAGTCCACGGTTAACCGGCGCTTCCGGGTCACCCTGGCATGCCACAACACGGCCTTGCTGGGTGCCAACCAATACGCCACAGCCAGTACCGCAAAAACGGCACGGGGCTTTGTCCCATTTGATCGCTTCTTGCTGACCGACTACCGCGCGGGCAACGCCCGGCACGC
>NZ_SZWV01000038.1:1879-11370 GCF_005280945.1 Citrobacter sp. wls718 | reverse complement strand
CCGGCAGCCGCCGCAGCGGCCGCAACGGCGTTAGCTTTCATAAAGCTACGACGACTGAGTTTCATGGTGTTTCCTCACCTTGCTCATCCTGCTGGTGATAAACCAGCGACACCGCCAGTACGCCCGCAACGTTGCGCACTGACTCAATTGTTTTCATTAGTGTTTCACTGTGTTCTGCTTCTACCACCACAATCAGTTGGCCGCTTTCCACATCGCTGAGTGCAACTTCACAACCTGGAAATGTACGTAACTGCGTAGCGATATCGTTGATGTGCTGACTTTTGGCCTGAACGACCAGGCTGCAAACCTGCCAGTTAGTGTCCATGGTGGTACTCCGCATTAATGGCTGATACCGGACAGGTCGCGACACACGCACCACATCCGCTACAGGCTTGATTGTCGAGCTGTGGCTGATATATACCGGACAGCGTGGGGCGAAAGGTAATGGCCATGGGTTCACAGCTATCCTGACAGCGATGGCACTCTACAGATTGATTGGCGAGACAGTTTTCACCGATCGTAACATTCAGATCCCAGGCCCTGGTGTGGCGCGGAAGAAAGAGTGATTCGGGACAGGCCTCTGCGCAGGCGTAACAAAAGCTGCACTCGCCGTGTTTGAAATTTACGCTCGGAAAACCGCCCTGGCCTCGCTGCAGGATGCCGGTTTCACACGCCTGGACGCAGGCGTCACAACGCAGGCAATGCGCCAGAAAGTGAGATTCTTCCATGCTCCACGGCGGACGGATCCCCGTACTGGCGTTACGCCAGCTACCTGTCAACATGCCTCGACGGGATAAATCAACCATGACATTGTCCTTCCATAAATGACGCTCTCCCTGAGCGGGTTGAACGACAATAAGTAACCGCACTATTTATGAGTAGTTATTTTTAACAGTAAGATATTTCAGGATGTGTTAGAGGTGCATACCCCAATCGGGGTAAATGCTGTTGCCGGATCAAAAGAGTGTAGGGTTGGTATAAAAAAACGCGCTTTTACTCACATTTCAATGAGTTATATAAACAATTATATAGCGAATACATATTCAAGAGAATAATCTTAATAATAGGATAATTCTTAGCACATATCTCTAGTTAATAATTAAACATTCAATTAATACACCTTAAATATAAGTAAATTTAGATTAATAGCGCATATGAATATGCTAACCTGCGACAAACACGTTCAGAAGACAGAAGAAAGGAAACACTGTGAACAATAAGATGAAGACCATCGTCCCTGCCATCCTGCTAGCCACGTTTGCCAGCACCTCTGCATGGGCAGCAACCAGTGATACTCCCGCGCAGCCGCTGGAAAAAGTCGCCCCGTATCCGAAAGCAGACAAAGGGATGAAACGCCAGGTTATCCAGCTTACTCCTGAGAAAGATGAATCTACTCTAAAGGTAGAACTGCTGATCGGCCAAACGCTGGACGTTGACTGCAACCAGCATCGCCTGGGCGGAGAACTGGACAGCAAAACGCTGGAAGGTTGGGGTTACGACTACTACGTATTCGACAAAGTTACCTCTCCGGTGTCAACCATGATGGCCTGCCCGGACGGCAAGAAAGAGAAGAAGTTTATTACCGCTCATTTAGGTGACGACGGTATGTTGCGTTACAACAGCAAATTACCGATTGTGGTCTACACCCCGGAAAACGTAGAAGTAAAATACCGTATCTGGAAAGCAGAAGAGAAGATTCAGGACGCAGTCGCGCGATAAATGAGAATGTGCCGGATGGCGGCGTACCGCCTTATCCGGCCTACGTATAGCGTGTTGTAGGCCGGATAAGCGCAGCGCCATCCGGCATGCAACCATGCGATTACAGTGCGATATCCGCAACCGCTTTCTGCTCTGGCTGCGGTTGAGCCTGAGGTTTTAACTGCGGTTGAGGCGTTTCATCAGCCACCTGCGGTTTATCGTATTTCAGACCCAGAACGCCACTGGTGTACTGCAGCTCTTGTTCCGTGGCCTCGACGTTACCGTTCAGCTTGGTGCCGTAAGACGGAATAATCGTTTTCAGCTTCGCCTGCCATTGCGGGCTGGCGACTTTATCTTTAAACACTTTTTCCATCAGATGCAGCATGATCGGTGCCGCCGTTGACGCGCCCGGTGATGCACCCAACAGTGCGGCAATCGTGCCGTCTTTGTCGCTCACCACTTCGGTCCCCAGACGCAGAACGCCGCCCTTGTCTTCATCACTTTTGATGATCTGCACGCGCTGGCCCGCCTGCCACAAACGCCAGTCTTCTTTCTTCGCCTGCGGGTAGTATTCCTGCAGCGCAGCAAAACGGTCGTCGTCGCTGAGCATGACCTGGCTGACCAGATATTTCACCAGATCGAAATTATCCAGACCCACATTCATCATCGGCATAACGTTTGAAGTGGTGGTAGAACTCAGCAGATCCCACAATGAACCGTTTTTCAGGAACTTGGTGGAGAAGGTCGCAAACGGTCCAAACAGCACCACGCGTTTGCCATCCAGAATACGGGTGTCAATGTGCGGTACGGACATCGGCGGTGCACCGACAGAAGCCTGACCGTATACTTTCGCCAGGTGGCGATTCACCACATCCGGGTTTTCCGCCACCAGGAACTGTCCGCCAACCGGGAATCCGCCGTAGCCTTTCGCTTCCGGGATGTCGGTTTCCTGCAACAGTTTCAGCGCAGCGCCACCGGCACCAATAAAGACAAACTTCGCCTTGATGTCGCGTTCCGCTGAGTTGTTTTTCAGATCGGCAACCGTGACGGTCCAGCTGTTATCAGCATTACGCTTAAAACCCCGTACTTCAGTACTGAGTTGCAGCGCAAAGTTAGGCTTTTTCTGTAACGAGGCGATCAGCTGGCGCGTAATTTCGCCGTAGTTGACGTCAGTCCCAATCTCGGTACGCGTTGCTGCCACTTTCTGGTTTGGATCGCGTCCTTCCATCACCAACGGTGCCCACTCTTTGATCTGGGCGTGATCTTCGGAGTAGCGCATGCCACGGAACAGCGAACTTTGCTGCAGGGCTTTATAACGCGCGCGCAGGAAGTTAACGTTCTCATCCCCCCAGACAAAGCTCATGTGGGGAACGGTAGTGATAAATGAGCGTGGGTCATGCATCACGTCGTTATTGACCTGATAGGCCCAAAACTGGCGGGAAATCTGGAAGGCTTCGTTAATTTCAACGGCCTTTTCAATGCTGACAGTACCGTCGGCTTTTTTCGGCGTGTAGTTCAGTTCCATCAGCGCGGAGTGGCCCGTGCCGGCATTGTTCCAGCCGTTTGAACTCTCCTCGGCCACCCCATCCAGTCGCTCGACCATGGTCATAGACCATTGTGGTTCCAGTTCCTGTAAATAGGTTCCCAATGTGGCGCTCATGATGCCGCCGCCAATCAACAGTACATCCGTTTCCTGCTCTTCCACAGCTTTCGCTTTTGCCGCCATCGAGACAACATTCAGCCCCAGGGCCATGGTGAAGAGCATGGCTGTCACTTTTTTCATAATGTTAATGCCTTACTTTTAGTATCGCTTTTTGCTTTTCATGCAGGTGAAAATCGAACGGTCCAACGGTAACACTTAAGTAAAAAATAATAAAATATTGTTTATAATTTATGTTTAAATTTTAAAAATGTTATTAATAGGTTGATTCTTTATACGGTTATTGACAATCATTTCTGGAAACCTCCCCGTCAGGCGGGTACTATGCAGCGCTTTGCTATTCACCGCACGGATGCCTGCCGGTCTGCTGTTATCAGGCCATTTCTGACCTGAGAGTAACTATGTCTGCGACTGATTCATCCCCTGCCGCCGTGGCGGAACATTCCGTCGGCGTTGTGCTGCGTCAACCCCGCCTGCTGATGCGCGAAACACTGGCCGGCGTGGTCACGGCGCTGGCGCTGATCCCGGAAGTGATCTCTTTTTCTGTTATCGCCGGCGTAGACCCCAAAGTCAGCCTGATAGCCTCGGTTGTCCTGTGTCTGGCGATGTCCTTTTTAGGCGGACGTCCGGCCATGGTTACCGCCGCAGCCGGATCGGTGGCGCTGGTGATTGGCCCAATGGTGCATCAGCACGGCGTACAGTACATCCTGCCCGCGGTGCTGCTGGCCGGGGTTATCCAAATCCTGTTTGGTGTATTGGGGATGGCACGACTGATGCGTTTTATCCCTGGGGCCGTGATGACCGGCTTTGTTAACGCGCTAGGCATCTTGATCTTCTTTGCTCAGGTTCCGCACTTCTGGAGTAAAAGCCCGTTGATTTGGGGGCTGTTTGTTCTGACGCTGCTTATCGTGCTGTGGGTACCGCGGTTTATTAAAAGTATTCCAGCGCCGCTGATTGCCATCGTGCTGCTGACGGTCTTCACCGTGACCAGCGGGCAGTTGTTGCCTACCGTCGGTGACGAAGGCTCATTGAGCGGTGGATTACCCGGATTCACACAGCTGTTGGTGCCTCTCAACCTGCACACGTTGGCGATTATCTGGCCCTGCGCGCTGAGTATTGCCTTTGTCGGCTTGATGGAGTCGCTGCTTACCGCCCGACTGGTTGACGATCTGACGGTCACGCCCTCGAATAAAAATCGTGAAAGTACGGGGCTGGGGATAGCCAATATTCTGGCCGGGTTATATGGCGGTATCGCCGGATGCGCGATGATTGGTCAAACGATTGTTAACGTTGAGATGGGTAAAGGACGCAGCCGCGTCTCCACGTTCGCCGCTGGGCTGGTCTTGCTGCTGTTGGTCACTGCGTTAAGCGACATGATGGCAAAAATCCCCATGTCAGTGCTGGCAGGTATTATGGTCATTGTGGCGGTGAAAACGTTCAGTTGGCACAGCATTCAGCCAGCGACACTGGCGAAAATGCCGGTCAGCGAAACGCTGGTGATGCTGATTACCGTTGCTGCAACGGTGTCGACCGGCAACCTGGCTATTGGCGTGGTTGCCGGGGTATTGACGATGCTGGTCCTACCGCGCATCGTCAGAGGCAAACGCCCGACTACACCAAAAACAGCGTCGCCAGACCGAGAAAAATAAAGAACCCGCCGGTGTCGGTAATAGCGGTGATCATCACGCTTGAGCCGATCGCCGGGTCGCGCCCCAGCTTGACCATGGTCATTGGAATAATCACCCCCATCAGCGCTGCCATTAACAGATTAAGCATCATTGCCAGGGTCATCACGCCGCCGAGCGCCATGTCATCGTACAACCACCAGGTGATGCCGCCCATAATCCCGCCCCAGACCAGCCCGTTAATCACCGCCACGCCCATTTCGCGCAGGATCAGGAACGTAAGGTTTCCTGGCTGAATGTTTTGCAGCGCCAGTGCGCGGACAATCATGGTGATGGTCTGATTACCGGTATTGCCGCCGATCCCCGCCACGATGGGCATGAGCGAGGCCAGCGCCACCAGCTGTGAAATCGTGTGTTCAAAACCGTCGATGACGCGCGATGCGATAAATGCGGTACAGAGATTAACGGCCAGCCAGGCCCAACGGGTTTTTACCGCTTTGGTAACCGGGGCAAAGACATCTTCTCCGGCGCTTAAGCCCCCCATCCGGCGCAGATCGGTGTCCGTTTCTTCATACACCACATCGACGATCTCATCGATGGTTAAACGCCCCATCAGCTTGCCGGTTGGGTCCACCACCGCCGCACTGACCAGGTTATCACGTTCAAAGGTACGCGCGGCGTGCTCGGCGATATCTTCCGGAGCAAAGGTGAGCGGATCGTCTTCCATCACCTCACTGACTTTGCGTTGCACGTCATTGAGCAGAATACGGGTTAACGTCAGCTCGCCCACCAGCACTTTATTGCGGTCGGTGACGAAGAGTTTATCGGTGTTCTCCGGCATTTTACCCAGCCGTCGCAGGTAGCGTTGTACCACCTTCAGCGTCACGTCCGGGCGCACGGTAATGACCTCGAACTCCATGATCGCACCGACGCGATTCTTCTCGTAGTGCATCACCTGGCGCACGCGCGCCCGCTCTTCCGCCGGTAACGTCGCCAGCAGTCGACCGGTCAGGTTACGCGGTAAATGCTGCACCACGTAAATCTGCTCGTCGATGTCGAGGTATTGCAGCGCGTCGAGCAATTCCCGGTCCGACATTTCATCGATCAGATCGTCCCAGACGTTTTCAGACGCCTCCAGCAACACATAACCACGCTTGTCGCTTTGGATCAGCCGCCACAGCGCGTGACGCTCTTCGGAGGGTAATGCTTCGAGGGTATCGGCCAGATCGGGTGGCGGCAAATGCTCCACCAGCGCCCCTACCTCAGCAATATCGTCGGCAAGCGTACCGACGTCATATTGCTCAGCCAGGGTAAGCTTGCCCAACAGCGTTGAAATAATGGCTTTATCAGTGGTCAGCAGCCAGATCAGGCGGGCACGTTCTTCATCACGTAGCCTGGCGCTATTTTTGTTTATTACGGACATCAATCATAAATCCATGATATGAAATATCATTAATCATGATGCCGAATTATGTAAATAACAATAAACGAAGCCGCCGGATGGATAAAAAACCGGCGGCACGCGGAGTTATAGGCCCGATAAGCGTAGTGCCATCGGGTAACAACTCACCGATTCAGGCAGTACGTGCGACGGCATCACGCGAGGCAGCGTCGCGATCGTCGCCCAGCAGCTCAGTCAGCTGGCCATTGCGCATCTCAAGCAAGCGATCGGCATGAATAAAGTAGTGATCGTCGTGACTAATGGCAAAAATGGTTTTGCCCATCTCTTGCATCAGCGGCAACAGCACCTGGTAGAATTCGCGCCGGAAGTGCGGGTCCTGATCGGCAGCCCATTCATCCAGCAGAATAATGTCGCGTTCCTCGGCTAACGCCAGCAGCAGTGCCACGCGTTTTTTCTGCCCTTTCGACAGCTTAAGATTCAGAATGCGCCCGTCGTTCAGCTCCAGCTTGTGCGCCATCTGCAGATGTTCCAGCCACTTATCGACCAGCGCCGGGTTGGCCGATTGACCTTCCGGCCCCAGCAGTTTGTCAAACAGCCAGACGTCGGTAAACACGGCGGAGAACAGCTTGCGGTAGTCTTCAGGTTTGTCGACCGCCACCGCCTTACCGTCGAGCAGGATCTCGCCAGACTGCGGCTGGTATAACCCAGTCAGTAACATGGCCAGCGTAGATTTCCCGCTGCCATTGCCGCCAATCAGGAAGATCAGCTCGCCACGGTGAATGGTCAGATTGACCGGCCCAACGGAGAAAGCATTGTCCTGATAGTGGAAAACTACGTTACGTAGCTCGAGCGTTTTCCAGTTTGGGAATGCAGTAGGACGAGGGAATTCAGCCTTGAACGGTGCCAGTGCAAATTTATTCAGTTTATTAAACGCCACCTGGGCGGTGAGCAGCGTGGGCAGCGCGCCAACGGCAGACAGCAGCGGCGTACGCAGGAACAGCAGCGTCAGCGAATAGGTTGCCGCGACGTTGGTATCCGCCCAGCCGAGGCTGTTAGCCATCCAGAATACCAGGCCAATGGCACCCAACATCATAATATTCGACCAGTTGACCGCGCTCAGGTGGAAGGTATCGGCACGAATAATATGGTGGCGGTACTCTTTGGCATCCGGGACGTACAGTTGATTAAAAATATGCTCAGCGCGTTCACGGTTAAGGGTCAGCTCTTTGCGCCCTTCCAGCACCGTCTGGTAATCGTTGTACAGCTTGTCTTCGGTTTCACGCAACGTGGCCATGTGTTTGTACACCCGCGCCACCAGCACAAATCCACCCCAGATGGTGATCGCCATCCAGATTGCCGTCACCAGCAACATTTTGGTCGACAGCATCGCCAGGTATGCCGCTGACCCGACGGTCAATATAATCCCCTGCACCAGCTCCGGCAGGCGGACAAAGGCGATGGTGATATTGCGGATATCGCTGGTTAAGCCAGCCAGCAACGCGGCGCTACCGAGCTGTTCGATGCGCTCGACGTGAGTATCCAGAATACGTTTGATAAATTCGCTACGCAGACGGTAGACAAAGTGGTGTCCCAGCGTGGTCAACGCCAGCTGTGAACCAAGGGTCACGATCATCAGCAACAGCAGCAGGCCGAGAAACTCCGGCAGCACCATAAGCGTGGTGTCGACCGTTTCAATCAGGCGCTGGTTGATAAACGCAATCAGCCCAATCCCCAACGCAGCACTGGCAAGGCTGAGCGCCATGACGCTGATAAATGGCCAGCGATACTGCCGCCAGACAAGAAGTAAAAGTTCCATGTGTTCAACCCGGACAAGTAATAACAGCCCGCAGTTTAAACATCTCTTCGCCGACAGCAATAATAATTCTTATTTTTATTCTTCTTTACTCGCCCGGCGAAAAGTCAGATTGTAACGGCAGTCCGTTGTCAACGGATGGTAGCCAGTCTTAAGCGGCTGTATACCATGATAAAACAAGCGTGATTTCCCGCCCCACACCACCACATCACCGTGTTCCAGCAGTAGCCGCTTTAACGGATCGTTGCGCTTCAGACCACCGAACTGAAAGATTGCCGGCAGGCCCAGCGAGACAGAAACAATGGGCGCTTGCAGGTCGGGTTCGTCTTTATCCTGATGCAACGACAGTTTTGCCCCTGGCGTATAGCGGTTGATCAAACAGGCATCTGGTCGGAAATCGGGATAGCCCGCAGCGGTCGCCGCTTGTTGACACAGTTCGGCAAAAACGTCAGGTAAACGCGGCCAGGCGCTACCGGTCAACGGATCGACCGGAGAATAGAGGTAGCCATGCTGATCGGTCGTCCACCCCAATTGACCACAGTTGGTCATCGCCACCGACATCGTATATCCGCCGGGGGTCACCATCTGGCGAAACGGCGATTGTCTGACGACAACCGCCATTTCCTGTAATAAAGAAGGCGCGGCATCAAACGCAAAACGGCGCAAAATGACCGCACCGGACGCCAGCGGCTCCTGCCAGGGTTTTGCCTGCGCAAAGAGATCAAGCATTATCTGTCCTCACCTGTGGTTTCACGGTGCAGCAGTTGCGCCTTGCGGGCGACGCCCCAGCGATAACCCGAAAGCGCGCCATCGCCGCGGATCACCCGATGACACGGGATCACAATCGCCAGCTTATTTGCTCCGCAGGCACTCGCCACAGCGCGCACCGCTTTCGGTTTCCCCACGGCATTCGCCAACTGCTGGTAGCTCACCGTTTCGCCACTGGGAATGTCACGCAGCGCCTGCCACACCTGCTGCTGAAACGCGGTTCCCCGAATATCCAGCGGCAGCGACAATGGGGTATTGCGTGAGTTAATGACCGCGATCACTTCGCGCACACGCTGTTGAAAATCGGGATCCGCAGGCACACCACGTGCTGCAGGAAACAGTTCATGCAGCTCAGATACCAGCGTAGCATCGTCGTCGCCGAGTAAAATTGCGCAGATACCGCGTTCACTTTCCGCTACCAGGCAGCGGCCCAGTGCGCAGTCCGCCACGGTATAGCGAATCGCCAGCTTATCGCCGCCTTGACGAAACTGCTTTGCCGTCATGCCCAGCGCTCCATCCGCTTTA
>NZ_SZWV01000038.1:0-1846 GCF_005280945.1 Citrobacter sp. wls718 | reverse complement strand
GTAATAGCTGCTGCTGTCGGGGAAGCCGGCATTCAAAATCGCCTGGGTCACCGGTGCGCCTTTCGCCAGCGCGTCACGCAAACGCCTGACGCGCCAGGACTGCTGCCACGCTTTCGGCGTCATGCCCGTCGTAGCTTTAAACAGACGATGTAGATGAAACGGGCTCATCGCCACTTGCTGGGCTAAAGCCTCCAGCGTGAGCGGCGACTCCTGCTCTAACAGCTGGCACGCCAGGCTAATCTTCTCCAGCCGCTGCTGCTGCGCGTTGACTTTATCCGGCTGACAGCGTTTGCAGGGACGAAACCCTGCCGCTAACGCCTGCCCGGCATCGGCAAAGAAACGGACATTTTTACGCAGCGCATGTTTAGCCCGACATGACGGTCGACAAAAGATACCCGTGGTCTGTACGGCAAAAACAAACTGACCGTCAGCGTCCGCATCACGCTGTAACACAGACTGCCAACGGTCCTCATCGGTTACGCGTTGAAGATTATTCATAATGGACTCCTTTGTTAAGCATAGTGCTTAGCCTCAGTGTGTCCGCATTGCAGGGCGTAAAAACCTGCAATCTTGCTTTTTAATTTTTATCGCTGACCAGAAAGCTTTCGAACTGCGGCGACATCCAGGTTTTAAACCCCTCGCCTTCTTTGACAATCATATAGACAGCCAGCCCTTCACGACGCACCACCTCTTTGGCTTTATCCGTGCCGAGCACCATCAGCCCAGTATCCCAGCCGTCGGCTTCCAGTGCCGTAGGCGCAATCACCGTCACCGAGACCAGATTATGCTCAATTGGCCGACCGGTTTGCGGATCGATAACATGCGACAGACGCTTTCCGTCCAGTTCGTAATAATTGCGATAACTGCCGGACGTGCTGATGCCATGACCGTTAATATCTACAACCGCCTGCACCGCGTTTTCCCGATCTGTGGGTTTCTGGATCGCTACTCGCCACGGACGTCCCTCGGCGTTCATCCCCCGGCTGTTCAGCGCCCCACCAACGGACACCAGATAGCGGGCGATCCCCTCCTGCTCCATCAGTCGGGCCAGATGATCGGCAGCATAACCTTCACCAACGGTAGAGAGATCGACATACAGATCCGCTAGATCTTTCTGCAGATAGTTCTGCCGCGTGTCATTGATTACGCTCAGGTGCTGCAGCCCGGTTTGTGCTTTTGCGGCATCAATTTGTGCCTGCGTGGGGATATGCACCGGCTGCTTGTCCGGACCAAATCCCCACAGGTTAACCAACGGGCCGACGGTGATGTCCATCGCGCCATCGGTTTTCGCGCCAATACGTAGCGCCGAGGTGATGATATCCGCCATGGCATCGTTGACCGGCCAGGGCGACAGGCTTTTCGACAAGTTAAAACGCATCAGCGCAGAATCGTTTTTATAGGTAGAGAGCAGCTGATCGTCAGCATCAAGCTGCGTCTGGATCTTGACCCGCAGTTCTTCGGCGCGTTTAGCATCAACGTTCACCACGCTAACCCGCCAGAAGGTGCCCATCGTTTTGCCTTCCAGTAAGGTGGCCGCAGGCGGTGTGGTCTGAACCGGCTTTGGTGCGTTATCGCAGCCGACAAAAAAGATCGTCACAGCCAACAGGGCTGCGCGGCAAAAATTCATATCCATACGTGATTATCCTCATGCGAACGGACGCAAGAGTACACCAAAAAGGGTTGCCTGTACGCCGGAATAACGGCATTAAAAAAGGCCCCGCAGGGCCTTTTAATAACAATGAACGCAGATTAGAACTGGTAAACCAGACCCAGCGCTACGATATCATCGGTAGAGATACCCGCATCACGGGTGAAGTTGTTGTCATCCAGCAGGTTGATTTTGTAA
>NZ_SZWV01000037.1:80532-99580 GCF_005280945.1 Citrobacter sp. wls718 | reverse complement strand
CAGTAAGTTGGCAGCATCACCGCCTGTCCCTTACTGCCTGCAATGTCGATCCCTTTATTGCCACCTTCGGTAGCCGCAAAGTTTTCAATCACTTTACCGTCAGTCGGCCAACGCCAGGTGGAGATTGGCGCACTGGTAGACGTTGAGCTTGCAGTCGATTCGGTTGCGCTAACTGCTGGTGCCGTTACTGGCGCTGTGACAACTGTCCCAGCAGGCTTGTTGTTCGGCAACATTTTGTTAGCACTTTGTTCACCTGAATCCTCAGAATACGTAATTGTTGGTTTCGAAGCAACAGCGACGGTGGAATTTTGTGCAGGGTTGGTCACAACTCCTTGCTGTGCTGCATCCGCCTGGGTGATGGCATTGCCGCCGGTAATCGGCGCACCCGATGCGTTGCCCACTTGCAGAGTTTGTCCCACATTCAGGCCATACGGGGCCGGAACGTTATTGCGTTGTGCGAGGTCACGGAAATCGTTCCCGGTTATCCAGGCAATATAGAAAAGTGTGTCACCTTTCTTAACTGTATAGGTGCTGCCGCCGGTATAGCTCCCTTTCGGAATGTTCCCATACTTACGGTTGTACACAATGCGTCCGTTTTCCGTCTGCACTGGCTGTTCAGCAACGGGCTGAATTTGTGTTGACTGCGTGGTTGGACGCTGCACCGGTTGGATCTGCGGCGTTTGCTGTGCAGTCGCCGTCGTGCCCATTTTAGGTGGAGGCGTGATTAGCATGCCAGAATTGGTGTTCGTTGGCGCACCGCCATCAACAGAGTTGACCGGCGCAGGCGGATTCGAGGTGTTAGAACAGCCTGCCAGCCATAACGAAACCAGTGACAATGCCGCCATGCGGCGAACGGTAAATTTGTGGCTTCCCGCGCTCATTTATCCCCCAGGAAAATTTGGTTAACAACCAGTGACGTAATCACCGTGCAAGGCATCGGGCTGGACACTGGAAAACGTGACCACGATACGCTTACTAATTCCAGAATATCCAGGAAAACTCCAGGTATTCAGAACCTATATCTACGCTAACTCCCCTTTAACTAAGGGTACGAAGCGTACAGCCTCCACGGTATCGATAATAAATTCGCCTCCCCGACGACGCACCCGTTTCAAATACTGGTGCTCGTCGCCCACGGGTAAGACGAGAATGCCGCCTTCATCCAACTGCGTCATTAACGCGGTAGGGATTTCCGGCGGTGCTGCTGTCACAATGATGGCGTCAAACGGCGCTCGTGCCTGCCAGCCTTGCCATCCATCACCATGACGGGTCGAAACATTATGTAAATCAAGCTGTTTCAGACGACGACGCGCCTGCCACTGCAAACCTTTAATGCGTTCGACAGAACACACATGCTGCACCAGATGCGCCAGAATCGCTGTCTGGTAACCGGAACCGGTGCCGATTTCCAGCACCCGCGATTGTGGCGTCAGCTCAAGCAACTCGGTCATACGTGCGACCATATAAGGCTGCGAAATCGTCTGCCCCTGACCAATGGGCAGGGCGATGTTTTCCCAGGCCTTATGTTCAAACGCCTCATCAATGAATTTTTCACGCGGCACGGCGGCGAGCGCATCAAGGACAAGCTCATCTCTGATGCCCTGCGCACGTAATTGTTCAAGAAGAGTGTGTACGCGTCTGCTTACCATTGCGTGTCGACTCCCACGCTGTCCAACCAATCAGAAACAACCTGATGCGCGCCGTATGCGGTTAAATCAACATGCAGCGGCGTGACAGAAACATAGCCTTCATCGACGGCAGCAAAGTCCGTATCCGGCCCGGCATCGCATTTTTCGCCCGGCGGCCCAATCCAGTACAACGTGTTACCGCGCGGGTCCTGCTGTGGAATAACCTGATCCGCCGGATGGCGACTGCCGCAGCGGGTAACGCGAATACCTTTAATCTGATCCAGCGGCAAGTCCGGGACGTTGATATTCAGAATACGCCCGGTACGCAGCGGTTCGCGGCTCAGCGCACGTAAAATGCGGCAGGTAATTGCGGCTGCGGTATCGTAGTGTTTATGACCATCCAGTGAGACCGCCAGCGCGGGAAAGCCCAGGTGCCGGCCTTCCATCGCTGCCGCAACGGTTCCAGAATAGATAACATCGTCACCCAGATTAGGACCGGCGTTAATCCCGGAAACTACGATGTCCGGACGCGGACGCATTAATGCGTTTACGCCCAGATAGACGCAGTCGGTAGGCGTGCCCATTTGCACGGCGATATCACCGTTTTCATAGGTGAAGGTGCGAAGCGAAGATTCCAGCGTCAGCGAGTTAGACGCGCCACTGCGGTTACGATCCGGGGCAACTACCTGTACGTCAGCAAACTCACGCAGCGCTTTCGCCAGCGTTTGTATACCGGGCGCGTGGACCCCATCATCGTTACTCAGCAATATACGCATAATCACCCGTTGTGTTAATAAGTTCCCTTACTACACTGGTGGCAAAGCTACCTGCCGGTAGCCAGAAGCGTAACTCAACGGTTACGTCATCCCACCAGTTCCAGCTTAATTGTTGTGGGTACAGCAGCATAGCGCGACGCGATGCGTCGACTTTCTCACGCAATAATAAAGACTGCAGCACGCTTTCATCGGCAATGGCGGCCTGTTCAAACGCCAGCGCATCGCGCTGAGTTCCCCACTCACCGCAGCCGGGTAATGCCGCTGTAATCATTAATTCTCTTTCATTAACGCGACGCTGTAATTCAGCCTGTTCTTCAGGAGTGGCAACAAACCAACTTCCGCGTCCAGACAATTGTAGCGCATCGCCGTCAACAACTTGATTAAAGTCTGTTTTTTTCAATCGTTCATTGACTATTTGATTAAACAACGCGCTACGGGCTGCCGACAACCAAAAACTGCGTTTATTGCGATCGCGCACCGGTGCATCGCTTTGCGCCCAGCGCAGCGCCCCTTGCAGGTTACTGCCGGCGATGCCAAAACGTTGGGCACCAAAATAGTTCGGTACGCCGCGCTCGAGAATAGCCTGCAAACGTGCTTCAACGTCAGCGCGATCGCTGACTTCACGCAGCACCACCGTAAAGCCGTTACCTTTCAGGGCACCTAAACGCAGCTTACGCTTGTGACGGGCGTACTCCAGCACTTTACAGCCTTCAAGCTCAAATTTGCTTAAATCAGGCATGACATTGCCCGGCACGCGCGCGCACAGCCACTGTTCAGTGACCGCATGCTTATCTTTCTGCCCGGCGAAGCTGACTTCACGGGCATGAATTTTCAAAAACTTTGCCAGTGCATCGGCGACAAAACGAGTGTTACAGCCGTTCTTCAGGATGCGTACCAGAACGTGTTCGCCTTCTCCGTCCGGTTCAAAGCCTAAATCTTCGACCACCACAAAGTCTTCTGGATTCGCCTTCAATACGCCACGGCCCTGCGGTTTACCGTGGAGATACGTCAGATTTTCAAACTCTGTCATTTTGCAGCCTTTATGAGTAACGCCACCGCTTCACAGGCAATCCCTTCCCCACGCCCGGTAAAACCGAGTTTCTCCGTGGTGGTCGCTTTCACGTTAACATCATCCATATGACAGCCAAGATCTTCGGCAATAAACACGCGCATTTGTGGAATGTGCGGCAGCATCTTCGGTGCCTGCGCAATAATGGTCACATCCACATTGCCGAGCGTGTAGCCTTTGGCCTGAATACGACGCCAGGCTTCACGTAATAATTCGCGGCTATCTGCCCCTTTAAAGGCCGGATCGGTGTCCGGGAACAGTTTACCGATATCGCCCAGCGCTGCCGCGCCCAGTAGCGCATCAGTCAGCGCATGTAACGCGACGTCGCCATCAGAATGCGCCAGCAGCCCCTTTTCGTACGGGATGCGCACGCCACCAATGATAATTGGGCCTACGCCGCCAAAGGCGTGTACATCAAAACCGTGTCCAATTCGCATTATGCATTCTCCTGATATACACATCATCCTTCAAGCGGCCTCTTTGTTGGCTGCCTTTGTTCACCCCAGTCACTTACTTATGTAAGCGCCTGGGGATTCACTCAGTAGCCGCCTCGATGCAGCTTGAATGATTTTGTGTCTAGATTCTTCGGGTCAGATAAAATTCCGCAAGCGCCAGATCTTCCGGACGAGTAACTTTAATATTATCAGCGCGTCCTTCGACAAGCTGTGGATGAAAGCCGCAATATTCCAGCGCCGAGGCCTCATCAGTAATGGTCGCGCCTTCGTTGAGTGCTCGGGCCAGGCAGTGGTGTAATAACTCGCGGGGGAAAAACTGCGGCGTCAACGCGTGCCATAAGTCAGTACGTTCGACCGTATGGGCAATGTCAGTTTTGCCCGGTTCCGCGCGTTTCATGGTATCGCGCACCGGTGCGGCAAGGATCCCACCTGTACGACTGGTTTCGCTTATCGCCAGTAAACGAGATAAATCGTCCTGATGCAGGCACGGTCTGGCTGCATCATGCACCAGCACCCAGCGGGCATTTCCAGTGGCCTGCAAACCGGCCAGCACTGAATCGGCGCGCTCATTGCCGCCATCCACCACGGTGATTTGCGGGTGCGCTGCCAGAGGAAGTTCTGCAAAGCGGCTGTCGCCAGGGCTGATAGCAATGACGACATGCGTCACCCGGGGATGCGCCAGTAGCGCAGCAACCGAGTGTTCAAGAATGGTTTTATTGCCGATGGAGAGATACTGCTTAGGACACTCCGATTGCATTCGGCGGCCAAATCCGGCAGCCGGTACCACGGCGCAAACGTCCAATAAAGTGGCTGCCATGTTAAATCCTTGGCTGGTTTATCGATTGTTTTGCCCTGCAGTCTGAGCGCGTTTAGACGCGTCAGGCACCAGACGATAAAAGGTTTCGCCCGGCTTGGTCATGCTGAGTTCGTTGCGCGCACGCTCTTCAATCGCTTCCTGACCGCCATTGAGATCGTCAATTTCGGCAAACAGCTGATCGTTACGCGCTTTAAGTTTCGCATTTGTCGCTTGCTGCGCAGCCACATCATCGTTGACGCGGCTATAGTCATGTATGCCGTTCTTACCGAACCACAGCGAATACTGAAGCCAGACCAATAAAGCCAGCAACAGCAGCGTTAGTTTACCCATCCTGCCCCCTGAAAAACGGCATCATCATCCCAAAACATCCGCAGACGACTCTCCGTCTACAGGCGGGAATACCGCGACAACGCGGGCAAATGTACCACATTTGCTCGTTGTTACGTATACCCCGTGTAAGGAGAACATAATCTCATTGTTGGTTACGGTTTGAATTATGACCAGTCCGCGTTTCAGCCTCAGTAGCCATATAAAGAGAAGGGAGATAACCTAGCCCAGCAGCCACATAAACAATACCCCAAACATCAGCCCCACCGTCAGCAGGGTACACGTCATGCTCAGGAACAGTCGTCCCTTCAATAACGAGTGCAGGGCGATTCCCGCCACAATCGCGACAGGCAGCAATGCAAGGAAAAACGGCCAGGTATAGAGGAAGAAAAACAGCGTGTTAGGGCCATACATAAGACATGGAATGCCCAGCGCCAGCAACCACGCCACAAAACCGACCACGGCCCCCGGTAGTGACCAGATGGTTTCGTCGTCGACATTGAAGGTGTCTGACTCTGCAATAGTAATGTTATGGCTGTTACGCATAGCTAATCCTGTGACCTTGACTGACCGAGCCGATAAGCTCGGGGATGTCTCAGGATCTGATAATATCTTGCTGCCTCAGCAGGTCTAATAATTGAGGAACCAAATTTGTTACCAATTGTTCACCATCAAGGTGAATCTCTGGCGATTCAGGCGCTTCGTACACCGCGTCAATTCCGGTGAAATTGCGCAGTTCACCCGCTCGCGCTTTTTTATACAGCCCTTTCGGATCGCGGGCTTCGCATGTCGCCAGCGGCGTATCGACAAACACCTCGATAAAACGCCCCTCGCCGACGCGCTCGCGGACCATTTGCCGCTCAGCGCGATGCGGGGAGATAAATGCCGTCAGCACCACCAGCCCGGCATCCACCATCAGGCTAGCGACTTCCCCCACCCGCCGGATGTTCTCTTTGCGATCGGCGTCGCTAAAACCCAGATCGCTGCACAGGCCATGGCGCACATTGTCGCCATCCAGCAGATAGGTACTGACGCCCAGATTGTATAGTGCTTCTTCCAGCGCCCCTGCCACCGTCGATTTACCCGAGCCGGAGAGCCCGGTAAACCACAGCACAACACCACGGTGACCGTGGCGTTGCTCTCGCTGTTGCGGCGTAACGGGATGGGCATGCCAGACGACGTTTTCGTCATGCTGCGCCATTACTTTCCTCCCAGCAAGTCGCGTGCATTCCAGTGCGGGAAGTGACGACGTACCAGTGCATTCAGTTCCAGTTCAAACGCGCTGAACGGGGATGTCGTGGCCTGTTGCTGCTCGATGGGTTCGCGGATCAGTCCCGCACCCACGGTGACGTTGGTCAGGCGGTCAATAATAATCAGGCCGCCCGTCACCGGGTTATGCTGATAGGTGTCCAGTACCAGCGGTTCATCAAACGTCAAATTAACCAGGCCAATACCATTCAGCGGCAACGCGTCGACCTCACGCTGAGTCAGGTTATTGATATCAACCTGATACTGCACGTTATCTACGCGGGCACGCGTCTTTTTGCCCGCAACTTTGATGTCATAGCTCTGACCTTCCGACAGCGGTTGTTCCGCCATCCATACCACGTCAACGGCAGCATGCTGTACCGCAGGCAACACTTCGCGAGCATCCAGCAACAGGTCGCCACGGCTGATGTCGATTTCATCTTTCAGTACCAGTGTAATCGCTTCGCCCGCATGCGCTTCCTGGAGGTCGCCGTCAAAGGTGACGATCCGCGCGACGCTTGATTCAACGCCAGACGGCAGCACTTTGATTCGCTGGCCTACCGTTACGCGACCGGAGGCAAGAGTTCCGGCATAACCACGAAAATCCAGGTTAGGGCGATTCACATACTGTACCGGGAAACGCATCGGTTGGGCCTCAACAGCACGCTGGATCTCTACCGTTTCCAGTACCTCCAGCAGCGTCGGGCCGCTATACCATGGCATGTTTTTACTCTGGGAGGCCACGTTGTCGCCTTCCAGCGCAGAAAGTGGCACAAAGCGAATATCCAGATTGCCCGGCAACTGTTCGGCAAAGGTCAGATAATCTTCGCGAATGCGGGTAAATGTTTCTTCGCTGAAGCTCACCAGATCCATTTTATTGATCGCCACCACCAGATGTTTGATCCCCAGCAGCGTGGAGATAAAACTGTGGCGGCGAGTCTGGTCCAGCACACCTTTACGTGCATCAATCAGCAGGATCGCCAGATCGCATGTGGACGCACCGGTGGCCATGTTCCGGGTGTACTGCTCATGCCCTGGCGTATCGGCGATAATAAATTTGCGCTTCTCGGTGGAGAAATAGCGGTAGGCCACGTCGATGGTGATCCCTTGCTCACGCTCGGCCTGTAACCCATCAACCAGCAGCGCCAGATCCAGTTTCTCACCCTGGGTACCATGACGTTTGCTGTCGTTATGCAGCGTTGAGAGCTGATCTTCGTAAATCTGGCGCGTGTCGTGCAGCAGGCGGCCAATCAGCGTGCTTTTCCCGTCATCCACGCTGCCGCAGGTTAAAAAGCGCAGCAGGCTTTTGTGTTGCTGGGCAACCATCCAGGCTTCAACGCCGCCTTCATTAGCAATTTGTTGTGCAAGTGTCGTGTTCATGGCGGCTCCTTAGAAATACCCCTGACGTTTCTTCAGCTCCATGGAGCCCGCCTGGTCGCGGTCAATCACGCGGCCCTGACGTTCACTGGTGGTTGAGACCAGCATTTCTTCGATAATTTCCGGCAGCGTCTGCGCGTTTGACTCCACGGCGCCGGTAAGCGGCCAGCAGCCAAGCGTGCGGAAACGCACCATGCGTTTTTTGATAACCTCACCGGGTTGCAGATCGATCCTGTCGTCATCGATCATCATCAGCATGCCATCACGTTCCAGCACCGGGCGTTCCGCGGCCAGGTACAGCGGTACAATGTCGATATTTTCCAACCAGATGTACTGCCAGATATCCTGTTCAGTCCAGTTCGAAAGCGGGAACACGCGAATGCTTTCGCCTTTGTTAATCTGCCCGTTGTAGTTGTGCCACAGTTCCGGACGCTGGTTTTTCGGGTCCCAGCGATGAAAACGATCGCGGAAGGAATAAATTCGCTCTTTGGCACGCGATTTCTCTTCATCGCGGCGGGCACCACCGAACGCGGCGTCAAAGCCGTATTTGTTCAGCGCCTGCTTCAGCCCTTCGGTTTTCATGATGTCGGTATGCTTGGCGCTGCCGTGGACAAACGGGTTAATCCCCATCGCCACCCCTTCCGGGTTTTTATGCACCAACAACTCACAGCCGTAGGCCTTGGCTGTACGGTCACGGAATTCATACATCTCGCTGAATTTCCAGCCGGTGTCCACATGTAGCAACGGGAACGGCAGCGTGCCGGGATAAAACGCTTTGCGCGCCAGATGCAGCATTACGCTGGAGTCTTTGCCGATGGAATACATCATCACCGGATTAGAAAACTCGGCGGCCACCTCACGAATAATATGGATGCTTTCCGCTTCCAGTTGCCGCAGGTGGGTAAGTCGTTTTTGATCCATAACCGTTCCTATGTAATGCCGTTATTGTTCTAACGATGCTCAGATAACTCGACTATAGGGAGGGCAAGAGAACGAATGAAATTACGAATTGGAATGAGTAGTTCCTCAAAGGAATAACGATCTGGAAAAGCAAATATCAAAAAGTGCTTAAGCCGCCGGATTTCGGGCATTTAGGAGCAAATGAAATTGTTTTACCCCGATCACGGTTTCATACTAGCGGGTAAAAATTTATGCTTGGTATTTAAGGACTCACTATGTTTTCCGCATTGCGCCACTTTCCTGCTGCCCTGGCGCTCGGCGTGTGCTTTATCCTTCCCGCACAGGCAACCTCTTCGAAGCCCGGAGATATCGCCAACTTCCAGGCCCGCCATATTGCAACGTTTTTTCCTGGCCGCGTGACGGGCTCGCCTGCAGAAATGTTGTCTGCCGATTATTTACGTCAGCAGTTTCAGCAGATGGGATACAGCAGTGATATTCGGACGTTTAATAGCCGCTATGTGTATACCGCCAAAAATAACCATAAAAACTGGCATAACGTAACGGGTAGCACGGTAATTGCAGCACATGAAGGTAAGGCACCGCAGCAGATTATTATTATGGCGCACCTTGATACCTACGCGCCGCAAAGCGATGCCGACTCCGATGCCAATCTCGGTGGATTAACGCTGCAAGGGATTGACGATAACGCGGCGGGTCTCGGCGTGATGCTGGAACTGGCAGAAAAACTCAAGAATGTCCCGACCGAGTACGGCATCCGCTTTATCGCCACCAGCGGAGAAGAAGAAGGCAAGCTCGGCGCAGAGAACGTACTCAAACGCATGAGCGCCGCCGAGAAGAAAAATACGCTGCTGGTGATTAATCTCGATAACCTGATCGTCGGCGATAAGCTCTATTTCAACAGCGGGCAAAAAACACCTGAAGCGGTTCGTAAGCTCACGCGCGACCGGGCGCTGGCTATTGCACGCAGTCGCGGTATCTCCGCCAGCACTAATCCCGGTCTGAACAAGAACTACCCGAAAGGCACTGGATGTTGTAACGATGCGGAGGTGTTCGACAAAGCGGGGATTGCCGTGCTCTCCGTCGAAGCCACCAACTGGAATCTGGGTAACAAAGACGGCTATCAGCAGCGAGCCAAAACCGCCTCATTCCCTGCAGGCAACAGCTGGCACGACGTTCGACTGGATAACCAGCAGCATATTGATAAAGCGTTACCCGGCCGTATTGAGCACCGCAGTCGCGACGTGGTACGCATTATGCTGCCACTGGTCAAAGAGCTGGCAAAGGCGGGCTAATTCACCCGTATCCTGCCCGGTAGCATGCAGATGCTTACCGGGCCTGTTACCGATTACCCTTCGTGCAATCCGCACTCCCGCTTCAGTCCGAAGAAGCGCGTCTCTTCTTCCGCCATGCCCGGTTCCCATTTACGGGTGGTGTGGGTATCGCCTACCGACAGATAGCCTTGCTCCCACAGCGGATGATACTTCAGCCCGTGTTGTTGCAGGTACTGGTACACCGTGCGGTTGTCCCAGTCGATGATCGGCAGCAGTTTGAACACGCCACGCTGGATAGCCAGTACCGGCAAATGGGCACGACTGCCGGATTGCTCACGACGCAGGCCGGCAAACCAGGTTTGCGCATTGAGTTCTTGCAGCGCCCGGTTCATCGGCTCGACTTTGTTGATGTCATTGTATTTCTCAATGCCTTCAACGCCCTGTTCCCACAGTTTGCCATAGCGCGCTTCCTGCCAGGCGGCACTCTCTTTTGCCCGGTAAACCTGCAGATTAAGTTTGAGCGTGTCCGTTAACTCGTCAATAAACTGGTAGGTTTCCGGGAACAAATAGCCGGTATCGGTAAGGATCACCGGGATATCCGGGCGAATCTGATTCACCAGGTGCAGGCTAACCGCCGCCTGAATACCAAAGCTTGAAGAGAGCACGTAGTCGCCGGGCAGATTCTCCAGCACCCACGCCACACGATCCTGCGCGCTCAGTTTTTCCAGCTGGCTGTTGGTTTCCGCCAGCGCCATGACGCGCTCAACTTTTGGTAGGTCGTTTAATGCGTGTAGATCGAGTACGGACATGATTACCTCATCCTATGCCTGATGGTGCTGCGCTTATCCGGCCTACGCAGTCGGTAGGCCGGATAAGGCATTTATGCCGCCATCCGGCAATTCAGGTTATTCCCAGAAATCCCGGGCGGGATCGAGCACCGGGCGAATAATGCCCGCACGCACCGTAAAATCGCCGAAGCCTTCACCCGCTTCACGCTCTTTTGCCCAGCGCCCAATCAGTTCATCCAGCAAGGCCAGAATTTCTGTCTCGGTGATGTTCTCTTTGAACATCCGTGGAATACGCGTCCCGATACGGTTACCCCCCAGGTGCAGGTTGTAACGTCCCGGCGCTTTCCCGACCAGGCCGACCTCTGCCAGCATGGCACGACCACAACCGTTCGGGCAGCCCGTCACGCGCAGCACAATGTTTTCGTCGCTCAACGCGTATTTCGCCATCAGAGCGTCAATGCTGTCGATAAACGTCGGCAGGAAGCGCTCTGCTTCCGCCATCGCCAGCGGACAGGTCGGGAACGAGACGCAGGCCATCGAGTTTTCACGCTGCGGAGTCACGGCATTCATTAAGCCGCTCTGCTGCGCAATCTTCTCGATCTTCGCCTTCTCGCTTTCCGGCACACCGGCAATGATCAGGTTCTGGTTGGCGGTAATACGGAACTCGCCTTTGTGGATCTTTGCTATCTCCAGTAACCCGGTTTTCAGCGGACGTCCCGGATAATCCAGAATACGGCCATTCTCAATAAACAGCGTCAGGTGCCATTTTTTGTCGATGCCCTTCACCCAGCCGATACGATCGCCGCGACCGGTAAACTCATACGGGCGAATCGATTCAAATTTGATGCCCGCCCGGCGTTCCACTTCTGCCTTAAAGGTCTCAACGCCGACGCGCTCCAGCGTGTATTTGGTTTTGGCGTTTTTACGGTCGGTACGATTACCCCAGTCGCGCTGGGTAGTCACCACTGCTTCCGCAACGGCCAGCGTGTGCTCCAGCGGCAAATAGCCAAATTCACTGGCGGTACGCGCGTAGGTTTTCTTGTTACCGTGCTCAATAGACAGCCCACCGCCAACCAGCAGGTTGAACCCCACCAGTTTGCCGTTTTCTGCCACCGCGACGAAGTTCATGTCGTTGGCATGCAGATCGATATCGTTCTGCGGCGGAATAACCACCGTCGTTTTGAACTTACGCGGCAGATAAGTTTGACCGAGGATCGGCTCTTCATCGGTGGTGGCGACTTTTTTCTGATCCAGCCAAATCTCTGCATACGCCCGGGTGCGCGGCAACAGGTGTTCAGAGATTTTCTTCGCCCACTCGTAGGCTTCCGCGTGTAACTCGGACTCGTACGGGTTGGAGGTACACAACACGTTACGGTTCATGTCGTTGGCGGTCGCCAGCGCGTCCAGTCCGACCGAGTTGAGCATCTGATGCACCGGCTTGACGTTCTTCTTCAGAATGCCGTGAAACTGAAAGGTCTGACGGTTGGTCAGACGGATGCTGCCGTAAATCGTGTTGTCATGAGCAAACTTATCGATCGCCTGCCATTGTTTAGTGGTGATGACCCCGCCCGGCAGACGGCAGCGCAGCAGCATTGCATGACGTGGCTCCAGCTTCTGCTCGGCGCGCTCGGCGCGAATATCGCGGTCATCCTGCTGGTACATACCGTGAAAACGGATCAGCAGAAAGTTATCACCTTTAAAACCGCCGGTGAGGCCGTCATTTAAATCTTCCGCAATGGTGCCGCGCAGATAGTTGCTTTCCAGCTTCATACGTTCAGCGTCGGACAGCTTACCTTCGACCACCAGTGGCCCTGGATGTTTTTCACTCATTAGTAGACATCTCGCTGATAACGGCGCTCAACGCGCAGCTCACTTAAAAATTCATCCGCCGCTTCGGTATCCATCGCACCGAATTCGGCAATCACTTCCAGCAAAGCCTGCTCAACGTCTTTCGCCATGCGATTGGCGTCGCCGCAGACATAAATGTGCGCCCCGTCATTAATCCAGCGCCACAGTTCCGCACCTTGTTGGCGCAGTTTATCTTGTACGTAGACTTTTTCTTTTTGGTCGCGTGACCAGGCGAGATCGATCCGGGTAAGTACGCCCTCTTTGACGTAGCGCTGCCACTCCACCTGGTAGAGAAAATCTTCGGTAAAGTGCGGATTGCCAAAGAACAGCCAGTTTTTACCTGTCGCTTCATCGGCAGCACGCTGCTGCATAAAGGCGCGGAACGGTGCAATTCCCGTCCCCGGCCCAATCATAATGACCGGTGTTTCAGGATTGGCTGGCAGGCGGAAGTTGTCGTTATGTTCAATGAACACACGTACTTCACCTTCTTCGCCAACGCGGTCGGCGAGGAAGCTCGAGGCTCCGCCGGCACGCGCACGGCCTTCGACGTCAAACCGCACGGCACCGACAGTCACGTGTACTTCGCTTTCGACTTCCGCCTGTGAGGAGGCTATTGAGTACAGGCGCGGGGTCAACGGACGCAGCAGACCGATTAACGCTTCCGCGTCCAGCTGCGCCGGAGAAAAGCGCAGCATGTCGACGATAGGCGTGGTGGCGGCATAGTGTTGCAACTGCGCTTTATCGCCCACCAGCGGCAGCAACGTTTCACTGCGCGTTAAGGTGGCGTAATTTTCTACAATATTGGCTGTGTTAACCGTCAGTTCGAAGTGCCACTGCAGCGCGTCGGTAAGCGGTAGCAATTTACCATCAACCGTGACCGGCTCGTCGCCTTTCAGCCACAGCAGTTCAACAATCTCTTTGACCAGCGCCGGATCGTTTTGATACCACACGCCGAGCGCGTCGCCGGGCTGATAGCGCAGGCCGGAATCGCCCAGATCGATTTCGATATGACGCACGTCTTTTTCGGAGTCACGACCGGTGATTTTCTGATTCACGGAAAGCGACGCGCTAAGCGGCGCTTCTTTAGTGTACGGACTGGTATGCACCTCGTTAATCGCACCGCTCGCAGCGGCCTGTACAGAAGGTGCAGCAGGCGCTCGTGCCTTCAACACATCAACCAGACGGGCGCGCCACTGCGCAGCTGCCGGTTGATATTCAACATCTGCATCTACACGATCCAACAAGCGTTCACCGCCAAGCTCCGCCAGTTTGCTGTCGAAGTTTTTGCCAGACTGACAGAAAAACTCATAAGAGGTATCGCCAAGGCCAAACACGGCGAAGGCGGTATTTTCAAGTTTCGGCGCTTTTTTAGAGAACAGGAATTTATGCAACGCCACCGCTTCTTCCGCCGGCTCACCCTCTCCCTGCGTCGAGGCCACCACGACCAGCAATTTCTCGTTGGCAATATTTTTAAATTTATAGTCGCCGGCATTGATCAGGGTGACATTGAGCTTCGCGGCAATAAGATCGTCACGCAGGGCTTCCGCCACACGGCGCGCATTACCGGTCTGCGAGGCGGAGATGAGCGTGATCCCCGGCATTTCGGCAGCAGGTGCAGGAATAACCGCATTAGCGCCCGGCTGCTGATTCAGCACGCCCCAGAAATAGCCAGAAACCCACGCAAGCTGCGCGGGCGAGAGATCGGTCGTGGCCGCCTGAAGGCGTGCCAGCTGTTCCGGGTTTAGCGGAAGCAAAGCGGAAAGTGGGGCCTGTGTCGTCATGCGTTGTCATGTTCCAGTAAGCAAAGCGGATTTAAGCAATAAAACCCAAACTGAAGATAAGGTTAACGGCGAGAATAGTAACAATTAAAGAAGGGATAGAAATAACAAATAACCAAATGGACTAACCTGTTTTAGCTATAGTTATTAACGGCAAAACAGATTTAATAACCATATGATATATAAATAGTTATTTGATATTGATTGCGCGAATGCACTATCAGGATACCCAGCGCCCGTTTAACTAATGATAAAATTCGTATTATAAGGTACCCTACGGCGGTTTTTTGCATTCTTGAGAGTAGATAATGTCCACCACCCTGTTTAAAGATTTCACCTTCGAAGCCGCTCACCACCTGCCGTACGTACCAGAAGGGCACAAATGTGGCCGTCTGCATGGTCACTCATTTATGGTGCGTCTTGAAATTACGGGTGAAGTCGATCCCCATACCGGTTGGATTATGGACTTTTCCGAGTTAAAAGCGGCATTTAAGCCGACGTACAATCGCCTTGATCACTACTATTTGAATGATATTCCGGGTCTTGAGAATCCGACCAGTGAAGTACTGGCGAAGTGGATCTGGGATGAGATGAAACCGCTGGTTCCGCTGCTGAGCGCGGTGATGGTAAAAGAGACCTGCACGGCGGGCTGCGTCTATCGCGGCGAGTGATTCAGAGTCATTGCCGGATGGCGGAGCGTCTTATACGGCCTACACGTATCTACAAGCGTAGGCCGGGCAAGCGAAGCGCACCCGGCAAAATTTATCAGGCAATATTCAGATATTTATGCGTTTGCATCGACAGACGCCAGTTACGCGCAATGCAGGTATCAATACACAGGCGCGTGGCATCATCCTTCTGACTGATCGGCTGTAAAGCAATGATGCGCGGCTTATCATCGGTCAACGTCGCCAGCAGTTCATCCAGTGCTTCAATGTCGCGAACACGCCCCACCGGGTGCTTGATTTCATTGGCGCGTTCCAGCGCCTGAGATAACACGTCATAGCCGCCGCGCATATTCACCTTGGGAGAGACAGTCACCCAAGTGTTCGGCGTACAGCGTACTTCATGCGTGCCGCTGGTTTCAATCTGGCAGCTAAAGCCATTCTTTTCCAGCAAGTCGGTCAGCGGCATCAGGTCGTGAATGCAGGGTTCACCACCGGTGATCACCACATGGCGGGCGGTATAGCCCTGACGCTGAATCACAGCCAGCAGATCTTCGCCGCTCGCCGCGCCCCATTTATCGCTCTCTTTAGTCTTGGCCAGGATGCTGTAAAGCGAGACTTCCCGATCCTCAAGCTTATCCCAGGTGTGTTTGGTATCGCACCAGGCACAGCCAACCGGGCATCCCTGTAAACGAATAAAAATGGCGGGGACGCCGGTAAAATAACCCTCACCTTGCAGGGTCTGGAACATCTCATTAATCGGGTACTGCATAGTCTTCTCAATGTGGGGATAAACGATAATTATCGCAGATCCCCGCCAAAGTATCATGCCCGATCGTTGCTTTACGAGGCGATCGCCGTGACAAAGCGTGCCGTTATTTGTTGCGGACGGGTGATTGCGCCCCCAACCACTACGGTATGCGCGCCTAATGCCAGACAGTGTGCAGCCCGTTCAGGGGTGTCTACATTCCCCTCTGCCACTACCGGCAGGCTGACTGCAGCCAGTACCTCACGTAAAAAACCACAGTCGTTATCCGCGAGCACATGCCCGCGCGTCTCTGCCGTGTAGCCATAAAGCGTCGTACCCACGCAGTCAAAACCCAGTCGTTCTGCGGTGACGGCTTCGTCTACGCTGGCGATGTCCGCCATCAACAGCACTGACGGGTAGCGTGCGCGAATCTGCATAACCAACGCGTCCAGCGTTTGCCCACCGGGACGTGGGCGCGCAGTCGCATCAAGGGCAATAATTTCCGGCTCAACGGTCATTAACTCATCCACTTCCTTCATAGTGGCGGTGATAAACACGTCGCTACCCGGATAATCACGTTTGATGATGCCAATGATCGGCAGTGCGACGCTTTCTTTAATGGCGCGAATGTCCACGACGCTGTTCGCACGGATACCGACAGCCCCTCCCCGTGCTGCCGCCAATGCCATCCGTGACATGATAAACGGGCTGTGCAGAGGCTCATTTTCCAGCGCCTGACAGGAGACAATTAACTTACCTTTCAGCGTATCCAGTACAGTTTTCATTACGATAAAATCTCTTCAACTTCATTTTTGATAATGGTGACGTGCGGGCCATAAATCACCTGAACACCATTGCCACGAATAATCACGCCACGCGCCCCGGTTGCTTTCAGTGCGGCTTCATCAACCTTGCTGCCATCTTTCACCGTCACGCGTAGTCGCGTGGCGCAACAATCCACCTCTTCCAGATTCTCTTTGCCCCCCAGTCCGGCAACCACTGCTGCGGCACGTTCGCTTTGAGGCAACGCATTTTCTACTAACGTTGCGTTCTCACGACCCGGCGTCATCCAGCCAAAGCGGTTGATCAAATAGCGGAAGGTGAAGTAGTACAGGAAGAACCACGGCACGCCCACCATAGGCACGTACATCCAGTTGGTTTTCGCTTCGCCCTGCAATACGCCAAAGAGGATGAAATCGATCAGTCCTCCCGAGAAGGTTTGCCCGATGGTGATATGTAAAATATGGGCAATCATAAATGCCAGGCCATCGAAGAAGGCGTGAATGACATATAACACGGGTGCCACGAACAAGAAGGAGAACTCAATAGGCTCAGTGATGCCGGTCAGGAAGGAAGTCAGCGCAGCAGACAGCAGCAGACCCGCGACAACTTTTTTGTTCTCTGACTTCGCCGTGTGGTACATCGCCAGACATGCCCCAAGCAAACCGAACATCATGGTAATGAAGCGCCCGGACATAAAGCGGGAGGTACCCACATAGAACTGCTGAGTGTTCGGATCGGCAAGCTGAGCGAAGAAAATACGTTGTGTGCCTTCCACTAATTGGCCGTTAACGATTTCACTGCCACCGAGTGCCGTCGTCCAGAATGGCAGATAAAAGATATGATGCAGACCCAGTGGACCAAGCATACGCAGGATAAAACCGTACAACAGCGTTCCCAGATAACCCGTTGCATCAACAAGGCCACCCAGTCCAAATATGAGTTTCTGGAAATGGGGCCAGACCACCGTCATTGCGGCACCGACTGCAATCGCCGCAAGCGAGCTAATGATCGGAACAAAGCGCGAGCCGCTAAAGAAACCCAGAAACTGCGGTAGCGAGACTTTATTAAAGCGACTGTGCAGCGCGCAGGTAACAAGGCCTATCACCACACCACCAAACACACCCGTTTCCAGCGTCTGGATACCCAGCGTCATTCCCTGACCAACAGCACCTGGGTTCTCATGCGCCAGCGTCCCGTTCAGGATCAGCAAAGCGTTGATAGTGGCATTCATCACCAGAAACGCCAGCAGCGCGGCAAGCCCCGCAGTGCCTTTATCCGTTTTCGCCAGACCCACTGCTACACCAACCGCAAAAAGCACCGACAAGTTGGCGAACACAATGGATCCCGCGCTGGTCATGATAGTGAAGATAGCCTGCAACCAGTCAACATCTAAAAACGGGTAAGCCGTCAACGTGTTGGGGTTTGATAATGCACCACCAATACCCAGTAACAGCCCCGCAGCAGGTAATATCGCAATTGGCAGCATAAACGATTTGCCAAACCGCTGTGCCTTTTCAAACCACGTCCCTGACGACGCGCCGCTAAACATATTCATCATTTTTTCATTCCCCTGACAATTGATGAAAATTTTTACCACAAATAATTTTATAAATGAAAATTATCATCAAAAATCTGGAAGTAGATCATACTTTTTTGAAATGACTGGCATCTCTCCCCCGCTTTCCGCCACACTATCGCCAGAGAAACGTATTAAGGATTTTGCATGCCTGAAAATGAAAACCTGCTGCTGAGACTGCGCCAGGGCGTAGACGGATACAGCCGTACACAGCAGAAGCTGGGTGAGTTTGTGCTGAGCGATCCGGCAAAAGTTGTCTATCTAACGATTACCGAACTGGCGCGCGAAAGCGACACCAGCGAGGCCAGCGTCACGCGTCTGTGCCGCACGCTAGGATGTAAGGGCTATAACGAATTTAAGATGGCGCTGGCGCTTGATCTCCAGCACGGACAGCCGATCGAACACGGCGGCGATGAGATTGACAATGTGGTCAATGAATCCGTGCAGGCCTTGCAGGACACCGCAAAGTTACTCGACAGGACATTACTCGAAGCCGCCGCCCTCGCGCTGCACCAGGCCCAGTCGGTACAGATTTATGGCGTGGCGGCCAGTGCGATTCTGGGGGAATATCTGCATTACAAACTGTTACGTCTGGGCAAGCCCGCACAACTGTTCAGCGACATGCATCGTGCCGCCATGAATGCCACTACGCTTTCCAAAGACTCGCTGGTGGTGGCAATTTCCAGTTCAGGCTCCACTCGCGATCTGCTTCATGTCGTTAAACTTGCGCGTAAGCATGGCGTCCCCGTACTGGCGCTGAGCAACACGCCGCGCAGTCCGCTGGCTTCACTGAGTGATATCCAACTGGTTGCAGCCAAACCCGAAGGACCGCTGAGCGCTGGGGCGCTCAATGCCAAAGTGGGCGTAATGTTATTAGTTGAATTGCTCACCACATCGCTTATCGCGCTGGATGAAAAGTACAGCGATGTGAGTCAGCAAACCGCCAGTGCGACGCTGCCGCTGCTACTTTAAA
>NZ_SZWV01000037.1:69441-80495 GCF_005280945.1 Citrobacter sp. wls718 | reverse complement strand
AAAACCCGCCGAAGCGGGTTTTTACGTTAAGAGCTAAAGAACAGGATTACGCCTGACCTTTGATCTCTTTACGACCGTTGTACGGCGCTTGTTCACCCAGCGCTTCTTCGATACGAATCAGCTGGTTGTACTTAGCAACGCGGTCAGAACGGCTCATAGAACCGGTTTTGATCTGGCCTGCAGCGGTACCAACAGCCAGGTCAGCGATGGTTGCGTCTTCAGTTTCGCCAGAACGGTGAGAGATGACAGCCGTGTAGCCAGCGTCTTTCGCCATTTTGATCGCAGCCAGAGTTTCGGTCAGAGAACCGATCTGGTTGAATTTGATCAGGATGGAGTTAACGATGCCTTTGTCGATGCCTTCTTTCAGGATCTTGGTGTTGGTTACGAACAGATCGTCACCAACCAGCTGGATTTTGTCGCCCAGTACTTTAGTCTGGTATGCGAAACCGTCCCAGTCAGACTCGTCCAGACCATCTTCGATGGACACGATCGGGTACTGTTTGGTCAGTTCTTCCAGGAAGTGAGTGAATTCTTCGGAGGTGAATGCTTTGTTGCCTTCGCCAGCCAGAACGTATTTACCGTCTTTGTAGAATTCAGATGCTGCACAGTCCATCGCCAGAGTGATGTCTTTGCCCAGCTCGTAGCCTGCTGCTTTAACCGCTTCAGCAATAACAGCCAGAGCTTCTGCGTTGGAACCCAGGTTCGGCGCGTAGCCACCTTCGTCACCAACTGCAGTGTTCATGCCTTTGGCTTTCAGAACTTTAGCCAGGTTGTGGAACACTTCAGAACCCATACGTACGGCTTCTTTCAGGGATTTAGCGCCAACCGGCTGAATCATAAATTCCTGGATGTCGACGTTGTTGTCAGCGTGCTCACCACCGTTGATGATGTTCATCATCGGAACCGGCATAGAGAATTTGCCCGGAGTACCGTTCAGTTCTGCGATGTGTGCATACAGCGGCAGGCCTTTAGCAGCAGCTGCTGCTTTAGCGTTCGCCAGGGACACAGCCAGAATGGCGTTTGCACCGAAGTTGGATTTGTTTTCAGTACCGTCCAGATCGATCATGATCTTGTCGATGCCAGCCTGATCTTTAGCATCTTTACCCAGCAGAGCCT
Source organism: Citrobacter sp. wls718 (assembly GCF_005280945.1). Lineage (NCBI taxonomy): Bacteria > Pseudomonadati > Pseudomonadota > Gammaproteobacteria > Enterobacterales > Enterobacteriaceae > Citrobacter > Citrobacter sp. wls718. Next base: position 79,379 of record NZ_SZWV01000037.1, on the reverse strand, counting down.
GAGCAATTGGGCCGTTTACCGCGCCAACCGCTTTCAGTACGCCTTTACCCATGAAACGGGATTTGTCGCCATCGCGCAGTTCCAGTGCTTCGCGGGAACCAGTAGAAGCACCTGACGGCGCTGCTGCCATACCAACGAAACCACCTTCCAGGTGTACTTCGGCTTCAACAGTCGGGTTACCACGGGAGTCGATGATTTCACGACCGATGATTTTAACGATTTTGGACATTAGGTTTTCCTCAGTACAAGTTAAACTAAAACTCCAGACAAACAATGCACCCGGATGGGTGCATTGCCGTTCTAACTTTTTACTTCTTACTTCGCCTGACGCTTCTGATGTTCACTGGCGGCTTTCACAAAGCCGGCAAACAGCGGGTGCCCATCACGTGGCGTGGAAGTAAATTCCGGGTGGAACTGACAGGCCACGAACCACGGATGATTCGGTACCTCAATGATCTCGACCAACTGATCATCACCGGAGCGACCTGCAACACGCAGACCCGCAGCTTCAATTTGTTTCAACAGCATATTGTTGACTTCGTAGCGGTGGCGATGGCGTTCAACAATTGTCGGCGTGCCGTACAGCTTACGCACCAGACTCTCGTCGTCCAGCTGACACTGCTGCGCACCAAGGCGCATCGTGCCGCCCAGATCGCTCTTCTCGGTACGGACTTCGACGTTGCCGTCTTCATCACGCCATTCGGTAATCAGGGCCACCACCGGGTACTTACAGTCTGGCACAAATTCCGTGGAGTTGGCGTTGTCCATACCCACGACGTTACGAGCAAACTCAATCAACGCTACCTGCATACCCAGGCAAATGCCCAGATAAGGAATATTGTTCTCACGCGCAAAGCGTGCCGTCGCGATTTTACCTTCAACACCACGGTAGCCGAAGCCGCCTGGGATCAGGATAGCGTCGAGGCCTTTCAGGATCTCAACACCGCGCGTTTCAACATCCTGCGAATCGATCAGCTTGATGTTGACGGTGACACGATTCTTCAGACCACCGTGCTTCAGCGCTTCGATAACTGACTTATAGGCATCCGGCAGCTCAATGTACTTGCCGACCATACCGATAGTCACTTCGCCTGCCGGATTGGCTTCTTCGTAGATAACCTGTTCCCATTCTGACAGATTTGCTTCCGGACAGTTCAAGCTGAATCGTTTACAAATATAATCGTCCAGCCCCTGAGATTTCAACAGGCCTGGAATTTTATAGATAGAATCGACATCTTTCAGAGAAATCACCGCTTTTTCCGGGACGTTACAGAACAATGCAATTTTTGCACGTTCATTAGCCGGAACAGCACGATCGGAGCGGCAAATCAGAATATCAGGCTGAATACCGATAGAAAGCAGCTCTTTTACAGAGTGCTGAGTCGGTTTAGTTTTGACTTCACCTGCCGCTGCCATGTAGGGAACCAGCGTCAGATGCATAAACAGCGTATGTTCGCGGCCAATTTCCACGGCCATCTGGCGAATCGCTTCAAGGAACGGCAGAGATTCGATATCCCCAACGGTTCCGCCGATTTCGACCAGAACAACATCATGACCTTCACCGCCTTCCAGAACGCGTTCTTTGATCGCATTCGTGATGTGCGGGATAACCTGAACGGTTGCGCCCAGATAGTCGCCACGACGTTCTTTACGCAGAACGTCAGAGTAAATACGACCGGTGGTGAAGTTGTTGCGGCGGCTCATTTTGGTGCGGATGAAACGCTCGTAGTGACCCAGGTCCAGATCGGTTTCAGCGCCGTCTTCGGTAACGAACACTTCCCCGTGTTGGATTGGGCTCATAGTACCTGGATCGACGTTGATGTACGGATCCAGTTTCATCATGGTTACATTGAGGCCACGGGCTTCAAGAATGGCTGCCAGGGAGGCTGCGGCAATGCCTTTTCCCAGAGAGGATACGACCCCGCCGGTCACAAAAATATAGTTCGTTGTCATGCTGGACCTGAGAAGTTAGGGTGAAACGATGGAATTACCAAGACGGGAAAGTAGTATACCCGAACATGGCGAGCGCCACAAACTTTCATTATTCCTCCTCTTCACCAGGCTCACATTAACATCGGGAGTGAGAAAATAGCCCCTTTGGGGTAAATGTTTTTGACGTAAATCAATCGCTTGTTATTTAAAAAATCACACAAATCGCCCTTGACCGACGAAACCCCTTAGAGATCAATTTCCTGGCGTTTTACCTGTTGCCAGACTTCTTCCATAGTTTCCAGATCAACACCAGTCATTTCCAGACCGCGTTCAGCAACAATCCGTTCGACTTCACGAAAACGTCGCTCAAACTTTTCGTTCGCTTTCTGTAATGCGGTCTCGGCTTTTGTGCCTAAATGGCGGGCCATATTGACCGTGGCAAACAGCAGGTCGCCCATTTCCTCCTCCAGTTTAGCCTGGTCGACGACGGCCTGCTTCGCTTCGAACATGACTTCGTCAATCTCTTCATAAACCTTGTCGACCACCGGTCCTAACGTCTTCCAGTCAAAACCAACATTTGAGCAGCGTTTCTGGATTTTTTGAGCGCGCATCAGCGCCGGTAAACTACGGGGAATATCGTCCAATGCGGAATGTTGGGCTTTCTGCGCACGTTCTTCGCTTTTAATTTGCTCCCAACGGGTTAACACCTCAGTGCTGTTGCTGGCGGAAACATCGGCAAAAACATGCGGATGACGGCGTTCAAGTTTATTGCTGATGGCCGCACAAATATCATCAAAATTAAAGCGCCCTTCTTCCTGTGCCATCTGCGCGTAAAACACCACCTGGAACAGTAAATCCCCCAACTCTCCGCGCAGATCGTCGAAGTCTTCACGCGCAATGGCATCGAGCACTTCATAGGTTTCTTCGAGGGTATAGGGGGCGATGGTGGCGAAAGTCTGCTCTTTATCCCACGGACAGCCGTTTTCCGGGTCGCGCAGGCGCTGCATAATACCGAGCAGTCGGTCGATTTGATTCATTACAAGATCCTGAAAACGTAGGCCCGATAAGCAAAGCGCCATCGGGCATGGTGATATTGCCGGATGGCGGCACGCCTTATCCGGCTTACAAATGATTAATTACCGTGCAGACGACGTGCGTCGATCACATCCGGCACCTGATTGAGCTTGCCAAGTACGCGCCCGAGCACCTGCAGGTTATAGATTTCGATGGTCATGTCGATGGTGGCAAGCTGCTGTTTGGTATCGCTACGACTGGCAACCCCCAGCACGTTCACCTTCTCATTGGCGAGGATGGTGGTGATATCGCGCAATAAACCGCTACGATCGTTCGCCTGGACGCGGACCACCAGCGAATACCCCGCCGAGTAGCTTTCGCCCCAAACCGCATCGACGATACGCTCCGGCGCATGAGAACGCAGTTCTACCAGCTGTTCGCAATCCGCCCGATGCACGGATATACCGCGCCCCTGGGTGATGAACCCCACAATCTCATCGCCAGGAATCGGCTGGCAGCAGCGTGCGATGTGGTGCATCAGGTTACCTACCCCTTCAACCACCACGCGACCATCATCTTTACGGCGGTTTTGTGGCGCATGCGTTTTCTGCTGCAACTGCTTCAGCGCGGCGGCATCCTGCTCGGCGGCGCTCGGCTTGTTAAACTGCGATTGCAGGAAGTTCACCATCTGGTTAAGACGGATATCCCCACCGCCAATCGCCGCCAGCAGCTCTTCCAGCTCGTTAAAGTTGTAGCGCGGCAGCAGATGCTTTTCGGCTTCTTTCAGACTAATGCCTAAGTGCGCCAGTTCATCATCAAGGATTTGTCTGCCCGCGAGGATATTCTTGTCGCGATCCTGCTTGCGGAACCAGGCATGGATCTTGGAGCGCCCACGGCTGGTGGTCACGTACCCGAGGTTAGGGTTCAGCCAGTCGCGACTTGGGTTTGGCTGCTTCTGGGTGATGATTTCAATTTGATCGCCCATCTGCAACTGGTAGGTAAACGGCACAATGCGCCCACCAATTTTGGCACCAATACAGCGATGACCGACATCACTATGGATATGGTAAGCAAAATCAAGCGGCGTCGAGCCCGCCGGTAAGTCCACCACATCGCCTTTTGGCGTAAAGACGTAAACTCTGTCATCAAAGACCTGGCTACGCACTTCATCGAGCATCTCACCGGAGTCTGCCATCTCTTCCTGCCAGGCGATCAGCTTACGCAGCCAGGCAATTCGGTCTTCATGACCCGAACGCGCTGCACCTGAAGCGGTACCTTCTTTGTACTTCCAGTGCGCCGCGACACCCAGTTCGGCATCCTCGTGCATCTGTTTAGTGCGGATCTGGATTTCGATGGTTTTACCACCCGGCCCCAACACAACCGTATGGATTGATTGATAACCGTTGGGTTTGGGATTCGCGACGTAATCATCGAACTCGTCCGGCAGATGCCGATAGTGAGTATGTACTATCCCCAGTGCGGCATAGCAATCCTGTAACCGCTCGGCGACGATGCGCACGGCGCGCACATCGAACAGCTCATCAAAAGCCAGCTGCTTTTTCTGCATTTTGCGCCAGATGCTGTAGATGTGTTTCGGACGACCGTACACCTCGGCCTTCACGCCTTCGATTTTCATCTCTGAACGCAGGTGACCGACGAACTCATCAATGTAGTGTTCTCTGTCGATACGGCGTTCGTGCAACAGCTTGGCGATTCGCTTGTATTCGTCCGGATGCAGGTAGCGGAAGCAGTAATCTTCCAGCTCCCATTTTAACTGCCCGATACCTAATCGATTGGCCAGCGGCGCATAGATATTGGTGCACTCTTTTGCCGCCAGTACACGTTCGTCTTCTGGTGCGTCCTTGACTTCGCGCAGGTGCGCGATACGCTCCGCCAATTTAATGACCACACAGCGGAAGTCGTCGACCATGGCCAGCAGCATGCGACGGACGTTATCAACCTGTTCGGAAGAGACCGAATCGGTATGCGTGGCTTTCAGCTGACGTATCGCCGCCATATCACGCACGCCATGGATAAGATTGACGATTGACTTCCCCGCGTTCTCGCTCAGGATGTCTTCGCTGACCACGTTGGCATCCGCCAGAGGGAAAAGCATAGCGGCCCGCAGCGTGTCCATATCCATACTCAGCATAGAGAGAATTTCTACCATCTCCACGCCGCGCCACAACAGCAACTCCGCATCCGGATGCCCCTGTGTCTGCTGCAGGCAATACGCCCAGGTTTCGGCTAAGCGTTCACACGACTGCTGGCTGGTGATCCCCAGACTGGCGATCCATTTTTTGGGATCAAACTCACCAGCTTTATTAATATGTGCACTTCTTACCGCAACCATCGTCCTCTCCTTAAGGGGCCTGGCCTGTCGAAGTCGACAAGCCGTACCCATTGGGTTTCAGGCTACAGCGCGCCGAAATCCAGTGGGTATAAGATTCATTACCTATGCTCAAACAGGACCATTGACTCCAGGTGTCCGGTGTGCGGGAACATATCGAGCATCGCCAGTCGCTGAATGGTGTATCCCGCGTTGAGTAACGCTTCGCTGTCACGAGCCAGCGTAGCAGGATTACAGGATACATAAACAACGCGACCCGGTTTTAATTTTATAATATGTTGCATCACGCCTGCAGCACCTGCACGCGCGGGATCGAGTAAAACTTTGTCAAATCCGTTCTTTGCCCACGGCTGCCGGGTGACATCCTCCTCAAGATTCTCATGAAAGAATGTCACATTGTGTAATCCGTTATTCAGGGCGTTCTCGCGGCCTTTATCCACCAGCGCAGGCACGCCTTCAACGCCCACCACGCTTGCCGCACGGGTTGCTAGCGGCAGCGTGAAGTTACCCATGCCGCAAAACAGATCGAGCACCCGATCTTCAGGTTGTACATCCAGCCATTCCAGCGCTCGGGCAACCATCTGTTGATTTACCCCAGCATTCACCTGGATAAAATCACGCGGGCTGAAGGTTAAACGTAGCCCATTTGAGTCATACCAGGGTGATTCTCCTGAAACGCGTTCCAGTATCTCGCTTTGCGGGGCCAGAAACAAAGACAGTCCCTGAGAATGCGAAAAGCATTCCAGTTTTTCTTTATCAGCAGTAATTAGCGGCGACGTATGGCGCAAAATCATCACCGTGCCGTTGCCAGCCTGCACTAATTCAACATGGCCAAGATGGCGTAACCCTTGCAGACTTTCCAGGCATGCCCTGATATCGGGCAGCAGCGCCTCAAGTTGGGGCACCAAAACGGGGCACTGCTTCACGTCGATAATGTCACTGGAGCCAGATTTACGAAACCCCATCTGCAACTGCTTTTCTTTCGCCCGATAGTTCAGGCTTAAACGCGCACGACGGCGATAGCCCCATGGCGTGTCGGCAATAACCTCTGACACTTCACATTTAATTAAGCGTGACAGCGCCGCGCTTTTGCTACGTTGCTGTAAAGAAATGCTGGCATGCTGCTGCTGGCAGCCACCACATACGCCAAAGTGTGGGCAACGTGGCACTTCACGGTCTGGGCTGTCATTTAAACGACGTTTGACTTGCGCGCGGGCGAACTGTTTTTTATCTTCGGTGATTGCCACCTCCGCGCTTTCCTGGGGCAGTAATTCCGGTATAAACAGGGTCTTCCCGTTATGGCGAGCGACGCCCTGACCAAAAGGATCGAGGTCATTGACGGTAACGGTTATGATCTGACGCGTCGTCACGCGTCGTTTTGCAGAGTAGAATTGCGCCATCGACGAGAGTTTTCTCTATTTAACAGTGTGACCCTAATTGTCCCATAACGGAACTCCATGACCAACTACAGCCTGCGCGCTCGCATGATGATTCTGATCCTGGCACCGACCGTCCTGATAGGTTTGCTGCTCAGTATCTTTTTTGTTGTGCATCGCTATAACGACTTGCAGCGTCAACTAGAAGATGCTGGTGCCAGCATCATTGAGCCACTCGCAGTCTCCAGCGAATATGGCATGAACCTACAAAATCGGGAGTCTATCGGCCAGCTTATCAGCGTGCTGCACCGTCGCCATTCCGAAATTGTGCGGGCGATTTCGGTCTATGATGAAAATAATCGGCTGTTCGTCACGTCAAATTTCCATCTCGATCCATCAGAAATGCAGCTGCCTGCCGGTGCGCCGTTTCCCCGAAAACTGAGCGTCATCCGCCAGGGGGGATATCATGATCCTGCGCACCCCAATTATATCGGAAAGTTATTCTCCGGATGAGTCTGCAGTCAGCGACGCGAAAAACACAAAAAATATGCTGGGGTACGTGGCGCTTGAGTTAGATCTTAAATCGGTGCGGCTACAGCAGTACAAAGAAATCTTTATTTCAACCGTGATGATGCTGTTTTGCATCGGTATTGCATTAATTTTTGGCTGGCGTCTGATGCGCGACGTGACCGGCCCTATCCGCAACATGGTGAATACCGTTGACCGGATACGACGAGGGCAGCTCGACAGTCGAGTAGAAGGCTTCATGCTGGGCGAGTTGGATATGCTGAAAAACGGCATCAACTCGATGGCGATGTCGCTGGCAGCCTACCATGAAGAGATGCAGCACAATATCGATCAGGCCACGTCTGACCTACGCGAAACGCTGGAGCAGATGGAGATCCAGAACGTTGAGCTGGATCTGGCGAAGAAACGCGCCCAGGAAGCGGCGCGTATCAAATCCGAGTTTCTGGCAAACATGTCGCATGAGCTGCGTACGCCGCTCAATGGCGTGATTGGCTTTACCCGCCTGACGCTAAAAACCGAGTTGAACACCACCCAGCGCGATCACCTGAATACCATTGAACGCTCCGCCAACAATTTGCTGGCCATCATCAACGACGTGCTCGACTTCTCCAAACTGGAAGCAGGCAAGTTGATTCTGGAAAGTATCCCATTCCCGCTACGCAGCACGCTGGACGATGTGGTGACGCTGTTGGCGCACTCCTCCCATGATAAAGGGCTGGAGCTAACACTCAATATCAAGAACGACGTGCCAGACAATGTGATTGGCGATCCACTGCGTTTGCAGCAGGTCATCACCAATCTGGTCGGCAATGCCATCAAATTTACCGAGAGCGGCAATATCGATATTCTGGTGGAGAAACGCGCCCTCAGTAACACCAAAGTGCAGATTGAAGTGCAAATCCGCGATACCGGTATCGGCATTCCGGAACGCGATCAATCGCGCCTGTTCCAGGCCTTCCGCCAGGCGGATGCCAGTATTTCGCGACGCCACGGCGGCACCGGGCTGGGCCTGGTGATTACGCAAAAACTGGTCAACGAAATGGGTGGGGATATCTCCTTCCACAGTCAGCCCAATCGTGGATCAACCTTCTGGTTCCACATCAGCCTTGACCTCAATCCTAACGTACTCAGTGAACGCTCACCTACCCGCTGTCTGGCCGGGAAACGACTAGCCTACGTAGAACCCAACGCCAATGCGGCACAATGTACGCTGGATATCCTGAGCGAAACGCCGCTGGAGGTGATTTATAGCCCGTCATTCTCCGCGTTGCCGGCAGAACACTACGATATTCTGCTGCTTGGCGTACCGGTGACGCTGCGCGAACCGCTCACCATGCAACATGAACGGCTGGCAAGCGCCCGGGCAATGACCGACTTCTTGTTACTGGCGCTGCCTTGCCATGCGCAAATTAACGCTGAGAAATTAAAACAAGGCGGCGCTGCGGCGTGTCTGTTAAAACCGCTCACGTCAACCCGCCTGCTGCCTGCCCTGACGGAGTATTGTCATCTGAACCAAAGCAACGAGCCGTTGCTGGTCGACGAGAGCAAAATTGCGATGACCGTCATGGCGGTAGATGACAACCCGGCGAATCTCAAACTGATCGGCGCATTACTGGAGGATAAGGTACGCCACGTCGAACTTTGCGACAGCGGGCATCAGGCGGTGGATCGCGCCAAACAGATGCAGTTTGATCTGATTTTGATGGATATTCAGATGCCGGATATGGACGGTATTCGCGCCTGTGAACTGATCCATCAACTCCCTCATCAACAGCAGACGCCGGTGATTGCGGTTACCGCGCACGCCATGGCCGGGCAAAAAGAGAAACTCCTCAGCGCCGGGATGACTGACTATCTGGCAAAACCGATTGAAGAAGAGAAGCTGCACAATCTGCTGCTACGCTACAAACCTGGTACTGGTACAGCCATCCGGGCTATTGCCACAGAGCCTCTTGAGCCGGTGGTCAACCCGAACACGACGCTCGACTGGCAGCTGGCGTTGCGGCAAGCCGCCGGAAAAAATAATCTGGCGCGCGATATGCTGCAAATGCTGATCGATTTTCTGCCGGAGGTGCGTAATAAAATCGAGGAACAGCTGGTCGGTGAAAACCCGGAAGGGCTGGTCGATTTGATCCACAAACTGCACGGTAGTTGCGGCTACAGCGGCGTTCCACGCATGAAGAACCTGTGCCAGCTCATCGAACAACAACTGCGCAGTGGAACCCAGGAAGAAGATCTAGAGCCTGAGTTTTTAGAGCTGCTTGATGAGATGGACAACGTGGCACGCGAAGCGAAACGGATATTGGGGTGATGTTCGCCGGATGCGGCGTAAACGCCTCATCCGGCCTACAACTCAGCGTAACTGCAGCCCTGCATTGAGGGTTGCAGCCACGTTGCGTGCCGTCATGCGGACATTTTCTTTCGCATTCTTCAGCGCATCTTCCAGCGTACAGATGGTATAAATCACGCTAAAAACAGCATCAATACCATGGTCATGCACAATGCCCACATCCGGGGTCAGGCTGCCGGCAATACCGATAACCGGTTTGTTATAACGCTTCGCAACGTTCGCTACACCAACGGGGACTTTGCCATGTATGGTCTGGCTGTCGATACGCCCTTCACCGGTCACCACTAAATCGGCATCTGCGACCCAGGCATCAAGATGTAACGCATCGGTCACGATCTCAATACCGCTACGCAACTGCGCGCCGCAAAATGCATACAGTGCCGCACCC
>NZ_SZWV01000037.1:68602-69398 GCF_005280945.1 Citrobacter sp. wls718 | reverse complement strand
CCCGGCGGCACCGCCGCCAGCCAGTTCCAGAACGTTAACGTCCAGATCGCGGGAGATCAGCTGAGCATAATGGGTTAACGCTCGATCCAAACGGGCAACCACTTCTGGCGTAGCCCCTTTTTGCGGGCCGAATACCGCCGACGCGCCCTCTTTACCGGTAAGCCGGTTCGTCACGTCGCAGGCTACTTCGATTCGACACGCGGCAAGGCGCGCATCTAACTGCGAGATATCAATCCTGGCAAGCGCTTCCAGTCCCGCACCACCATGGGCAATATCGTTATTCTGCGCATCCAGTAATCTTGCACCCAGTGCCTGCACCATCCCCGCGCCGCCATCGTTGGTTGCGCTACCGCCAATGCCAATGACGATATGCTCTACGCCCGCGTCCAGCGCGTGACGTATCAGCTCTCCGGTTCCCCTGGAGGTGGTTTTTAGCGGGTCACGTGAATCCACGGGTACCAGCGCCAGCCCGCTGGCTGCAGCCATCTCAATAAATGCCGAGCGCGCATCTCCCGATAAACCATAAAATGCCTGAACACTGCTCCCCAGAGGGCCTGTAACATCAACATGAACAAGGCGTCCTGCGGTTGCGGCAACCATCGCTTCAACCGTTCCCTCACCGCCATCGGCAACCGGGATCTTGACGTAATCCGCATCAGGCCAGATCTCACGAAAACCCTGCTCAATCGCAGTTGCTACCTCAAGCGCACTCAGACTCTCTTTGTAAGAGTCCGGAGCAATGACTATTTTCATAAGCCGTCCTTATGCATGTTGATTCTGTTAATCATACACCTGA
>NZ_SZWV01000037.1:57012-68524 GCF_005280945.1 Citrobacter sp. wls718 | reverse complement strand
ATCAAACGTCCAGTTCGGGATCAGGTATTGCATTCCCATGGCATCATCACGCGCACCCAAGCCGTGTTGCTGATACAGTTCGTGGGCTTTCATTACCTGATCCATATCGATCTCTACGCCCAGACCCGGTTTTGCCGGAACCTGTACCATGCCGCCTTTGATTTCAAACGGCTCCTTGGTCAGGCGCTGATTGCCTTCCTGCCAGATCCAGTGGGTATCGATGGCGGTGACCTTGCCCGGTGCCGCTGCCGCCACATGAGTGAACATTGCCAGCGAGATATCAAAGTGGTTGTTGGAGTGTGAGCCCCAGGTCAGACCGAACTCATGGCACATCTGCGCCACACGCACCGAACCCTGCATGGTCCAGAAATGCGGGTCCGCCAGCGGGATATCAACGGATTGCAGCGACAGCGTATGTCCCATCTGACGCCAGTCAGTAGCAATCATGTTGGTGGCCGTCGGCAGCCCGGTCGCGCGACGGAATTCCGCCATCACTTCACGCCCTGAGAAGCCCTGTTCGGCACCGCACGGATCTTCTGCATAGGCCAGAGAGCCTTTCAGATATTTACCGATGCTAATGGCTTCATTGAGCGACCACGCACCGTTAGGATCCAGCGTCACTCGTGCCTGTGGGAAGCGTTTCGCCAGCGCCACAATCGATTCCGCCTCTTCTTCCCCTGCCAGCACACCGCCTTTCAGTTTAAAGTCGTTGAAACCATATTTCTCATACGCTGCCTCCGCAAGACGCACCACCGCATCCGGGGTCATTGCTTCTTCATGACGCAGGCGATACCAGTCACATTTTTCATCTGGCTGGCTCTGATACGGCAGCGGCGTCGCTTTACGGTTGCCGACGAAGAACAAATAGCCGAGCATTTCGACTTCGCTACGTTGCTGTCCATCACCCAGCAGAGACGCGACGTTGACGCCCAGATGCTGGCCCAGCAGATCAAGCATTGCCGCTTCAATACCGGTAACCACATGAATAGTGGTACGCAGATCGAAGGTCTGCAAACCGCGCCCGCCAGCATCGCGATCGGCAAACTGGTTACGTACCGCGTTCAGCACGTTTTTATATTCGCCGAGCGTTTTACCCACTACCAGCGGAATCGCATCTTCCAGGGTCTGGCGGATTTTCTCGCCACCAGGGATTTCGCCGACACCAGTATGACCAGAGTTATCTTTGATAATCACAATATTACGTGTGAAGAACGGGGCATGTGCGCCGCTCAGGTTCATCAGCATACTGTCGTGGCCCGCAACCGGGACCACCTGCATGGCGGTAACAACGGGGGTCGTAAATTGTGTGCTCATAATAAAGTCCTTATTCAAAATCTAGTGGCGGCCGAAAACGGGGCGTTTACGGTCGAAGGTCCATCCAGGGATCAGGTACTGCATCGGACCCGCATCATTACGCGCGCCGCCGGGCAGTCTCTTGTAGGCTTCATGGGCCTTGTTAACCTGTTCCCAGTCCAGCTCCACGCCCAGCCCTGGGGCGTCCGGAACCGCAATTTTTCCGTGCTTAATCTCCAGCGGATTTTTGGTCAGGCGGCAATCGCCCTCCTGCCAGATCCAGTGGGTATCAATCGCCGTCGGCTTGCCGGGCGCAGCAGCGCCCACGTGGGTAAACATCGCCAGCGAAATATCGAAGTGGTTGTTCGAGTGACAGCCCCAGGTCAGCCCCCAGTCATCGCACAACTGTGCCACGCGCACCGCACCAGAAAGCGTCCAGAAGTGCGGATCGGCCAGCGGAATATCGACGGAGTTCAGCATCACCGCGTGGCCCATTTCGCGCCAGTTAGTGGCGATCATGTTGGTCGCCACAGGTAGACCAGTCGCGCGGCGGAATTCTGCCATCACTTCGCGACCCGAGAACCCTTGTTCGGCACCGCACGGATCTTCAGCGTAGGTCAGCACATCGTTCAGCCCTTTGCACAATGAGATAGCTTCATCCAGCAGCCAGGCGCCGTTAGGGTCGACCGTAATACGTGCATCCGGGAAACGTTTTTTCAGCGCACGGGCGGTCTCAATTTCCTGCTCACCGGGTAGCACGCCGCCCTTGAGTTTGAAATCTTTAAAACCGTAGCGGTCCTGCGAGGCCTCCGCCAGGCGCACGACCGCCTCGCTGTTCATCGCTTGCTGATGACGCAGGTGATACCAGTCATGGTTGCCCGGTGTCGTCTCCAGATACGGCAAATCTGTCTTCGTGCGATCGCCTACGTAGAACAGATAGCCCAGCACGGTTACCGCATCGCGCTGCTTGCCCGGCCCTAACAGTTCACAGACCGGCACGTTGAGCGCTTTGCCCAGCAGGTCGAGCAGCGCTGCTTCCAGCGCAGCTACCGCATTAACCCGCAGCTCAAAGGTCCAGGCGCCTTTACCGAAGGTGTCAAAGTCAGCGGCCTGGTTGCCTTTATGCACCTGCTGCACCACTTTGTTCAGACGGGCGACTTCCTGGCCTAATACCATCGGGATGGCGTCAAGGAGCGTCTGATAAATCACTTCACCGCCCGGCGCTTCACCGACGCCGGTATTCCCGGCGTTGTCGGTCAGTACCACGATATTGCGGGTAAAATACGCGTTATGTGCACCGCCGATGTTGAGCAGTATGCTGTCATGACCGGCTACCGGAATAACCTTCATGTCGGTGATAACGGGACTCGATTGTGTTGTCATCGTCATTGCCCTGCCACAGGTTTCAGTTCGATACGCTTAATATCGCCCACCAGCACCAGATAGCTCAGCACCGCAATCAGCGCATGCACCCCAACGTAAATCAACGCACCGTTAAACGAACCGGTGGTGCCCACGATGTAGCCAATCGCAATCGGCGTGACGATACCGGAAATATTGCCGAACATATTGAACAGACCGCCGCTCAAGCCGCTGATCTCTTTCGGCGCAGTATCTGCCATCACTGCCCAGCCGAGCGCACCAATGCCTTTCCCGAAGAAGGCCAGCGCCATAAAGCCAATAATCATCCATTCAACGTCGACGTAGTTACAGAACACCATCACCATCGACAACAGCATACCCATCACGATCGGCGTTTTACGCGCAATATTCAGCGATCCGGTACGACGCATCAGCCAGTCGGAAATAATCCCGCCGAGCACGCCGCCCACAAAGCCGCAGATAGCCGGAACCGACGCCACAAAACCGGCCTTCAGAATCGACATGCCGCGCGCCTGCACCAGGTAAACCGGAAACCAGGTGATAAAGAAGTAGGTCAGCGCGTTAATGCAATACTGGCCGATGTAGATCCCCACCATCATGCGCGAACCAATCAACTGCTTAATTTGTCCCCACTTCACGCTGAACGGGACTTTCGTTTTCGCTGCCGCCTGATCCATGTTGATCAGCGCGCCACCAGCGGCGATGTAATCCAGCTCTTTTTGGTTCACGCCCGGGTGCTGGTTAGGTTCGTGAATTACTTTCAGCCAGACGAAGCTGATAACGATCCCGAGGCCGCCCATAAAGAAGAACACGTGCGACCAGCCCACTTCGTGAGTCAGCCAACCCATGATCGGCGCGAAGATAACGGTGGCAAAGTACTGTGCGGAGTTAAAAATCGACACCGCCGTGCCCCTCTCCTGCGCCGGGAACCACGCCGCCACAATGCGACTATTGCCGGGGAAGGAAGGCGCTTCGGCTAAACCGACAAGGAATCGCAACGTAAACAGCGCGATGATAATGCCAAAGCCGCTGAAGATATCGACGAAGCCTTGTAGCAGGGTAAACAGGGACCAAATAAAGATGGACCAGAAGTAGACACGTTTAGAACCAAAGCGGTCGAGCAACCAGCCGCCGGGGATCTGGCCGATAACATAGGCCCATGAGAATGCAGAGAAAACGTAACCCATACCGACAGCATCGAGGCCAATATCTTTGGCCATCTCCGAACCGGCAATGGATAAGGTGGCGCGGTCGCCATAGTTGAAGGATGTGACGATAAACAGCATCACCACTATCCAGTAGCGAGCATTAGTGCGCTTTTCCGCGCCGCTCGCCGCCTGACTTAATGAACTCATTGTTGCACTCCTGAATTTTCGCGTTTTTATTCGCTCACTCTGAATTGCAAAACCGGTAGGGGTCAGAGGTAACGTTTGGTGTATAGGCAGCTTTTTTGGAGGTTGTTCGCCTTGCATGCTGCATTTTCTTATAACTGGCATGAGGAGTATAAAAAGCAGGCAGGAAACACTCACCGTGCAACAACACAGTATTTCGTCCACACACCAAGCCTGTTTGTGGCAAAAGCCCTGGTGACTGGAAGCAACTTCACGGAAATGAAAACCAGAGGGTTGAATAGGGAAATGTCAGGACGGAAAAGAAAGGAGTGTGAAACGGGTCGCTTGACCCTATGAAAACGCCTGTAAAACCACTTTCAAATGAAGGTTTTTACAGGCACTTGCCCGAAGCTAACACGATTCAGTTCTATTAGGATATGACCAGGTCGTTCTTTTTGCTTGCTGGCACAAGCAGGACACCCTCCCGGTAGGGGGGGGAAGCCTCAAGACAGGAGAGTTCCCCAATGTTCTACCCAGGGATTGGATTCACTTTCCGGCTCAGGGTGCTCGCTGGCATCAATCAACAACATCTCACCCACGCGCTGCGCGCTTTGTTCCTGCAACAACGCGTCGAACTGTTTTCCGCCGTTGCAGAAGTTAACGTAGCTGCTGTCGCCGAGTGCGATCACGCCATAATGCAGATTTGGCTGAAAACCAAGATTATCTTTGATCCCCTGAAACAGTGGCACAATGCTGTCCGGAAGATCGCCCTGCCCGGTCGTTGAGGTCACCACCAGGACGTATTTGTCTTGATACGCCTGCCAGTCAGCCAGCTCTGGATCCTCGAACACCGTAGCCTTATGGCCCTGTCCGGTAAGGATAGCTTCAGCCTCTTCGGCTACCAACAGCGAGTTTCCGTACATCGTGCCGACAAAAATACCAATTTCCGCCATAACCTTTTTCTCCAGGGACTTAAGAATCTATTTGCTCATCCTGACCTGACCGCTCGCTGAACTCAACCCTTTCATTCTCAGGGAGAAGTCCACGCCAGCCAAACTGCGATAGCGCCTGCATCCAGACGTCATCCAGACCCGCGCGAATCACCAACGGCTCGCCAGTGAACGGATGGGTAAGCGTAAGCTGGCTGGCATGCAACATTAAGCGCTGGCAACCGAAATGCTCCGCCGCACTGCGGTTTTGCCGCAAATCACCGTGCTTACTGTCGCCAATAATAGGATGGCGTAAATGGGACAGATGCCGCCGGAGCTGGTGTTTACGACCGGTTTTAGGCTCAAGCTCTACCAGTCCGTAGCGAGTCGTTGGATAACGCCCGGTGGCCACCGGCATTTCTACCGTTGCCAGTCCGCGATAGTGGGTGACCGCCGGTTGCGGATCTTTATCTTCACGGGAAAATTTGTCGGCAATTTTATCCAACTCTTCCACCAGCGGGTAATCCAGCACCGCGTCATCCATTAACCAGCCACGCACAATCGCATGATAACGCTTTTGAATTTGATGCTGTTCAAACTGCTGCGACAGCAAACGCCCGGCTTCGCTGGACAATCCCATCAGCAGCACGCCGGATGTCGGTCGGTCGAGGCGATGCACGGTAAAAACATGCTGACCAATCTGGTCACGCACCGTTTGCATCACGACCACTTTCTCATCGCGGTCGAGCCAGCTGCGGTGAACCAGCCAACCAGAAGGTTTGTTAACAGCAACCAGCCATTCGTCCTGATAGAGGATCTCAAGCATCAGGATTTATCGCTGGTAAACAGTGCATCCAGCTCCTGTAATGCAACGAGAAGCACTTCACGCTGTGGATGGTCGGCGGTCAGCGCCATTTCGTAATACGGAGCGATGGCAAACGCCTCTGGAAGCGGCTGCGCGTTATCAAGCAGAGCATGCATGCGGGGAATCAATACCCATTGCAGCCATTCAACCGGCTCCATGGTATCCATACAAAAAGGCTGCGTGCTGGTAAATAAATGCGCCTCAGGCTCATCCATTCGCCAGTGATTATGCTCACGCAACAGCGCTTCAAGCGCGTGGAGTTGCTGGCGCACACGGTCATGAGTCGTCATGAAATTAACCTCATTGATGAAAAATGTGGCGCGAAGAATAGCATTTGTGGGCCGGAAATAAAAAAAGGGAGCACTGTAAAAACAGTGCTCCCGGTTCGTTTCGCAGCATTCCAGCTACTTTTAGTGCTCCCTGCTCATCCATGACAACTTTTCCTGTGGTCTTGCGACCTGTTCATCCTGAACGTTTGCATCCTGCTCACATCACCCCGATGTGAAAACTTCATCCTGAAGTGTCCCTGGCCATCCTGACCCGCCGACCATCCTGCCCGGCTCTCATTCTCCTTCCTGGAGGTGTCCTTTAACGCATCCAGCGTTTTCCTCTTTGCTTCGTCCTGAAGCCTATCCTTGTAACACCATCCTGGTGTGTCCTGCAGAAGTGTCATCATCCTGATGTTCACTTCGTTGTGCGACTCCTTGTCGACGTAGATAGAATCGCCTGTTTCGCTTTGTCTTACAAGATACTTACAGACATTCCTTTAAGGTTTTTTTCATATGAAAGCAGAGAATAAAACATCAACTAACTGAATTACATACATTTACTATGAAGGCCCTGCATTAAGCTTTCACTTATTACCTGGCGATCTCCTACAGGGTTTGTAAGAGATCTCTCACACGCATGCGGGCAAAATGGATTACAGAACTGGCTTAAGTTGAGTCAGGAAATCCGCAAGAGAGGCCGCCAGCACCGTTCGTTTGCGAGTCCCCAGCGTTTCTTTGCACACTTCCCCGGACAGGTTACACACCGAAATGACATCCAGTTCATTTTCCTGTGTCGCAATAAACAGCGTCGGCGAGAGCTTGAGCCGCTTTTGCGTGACCAAATGGCCAATCAGGTTTTCCTGAACGCGCCTGAAGTCATCTTCGCTCCAGGTTTGCAGCAGCGTGAGCTTTTCATCGGCAAACTGCGCGTGCATGTCCCCGGCAAATTGGGTGGTATAAAAAGCGTGAACGGCGGGTTGTACCACAATATCAAAGGCGCGTTCAACCGCGTTTACGTTCGTTTCGCCCACAAACGGCTGAGGCTGCCAGTACACGGCATCGCTGGTCGTGGAAATAATGCATGGGGAAGGTACGCCATATAATTCTTCGCTGAGAGGCCAGCTGTTATTTTTCTCATGCCATGCATCGCAATAGCGTGTCGTAAAGGCCGTTAACGCCTGCGCAGTCAATTCGTCCACTGATTTCTCTCTTCACAAAAGCCAGGATACACTTGACGCATAGTGTATCTGGTTTATGACGGTGAAACATGTCTTCTTATGAAAACCATCAGGCGCTTGACGGCCTGACCCTCGGTAAATCAACAGATTACCGGGACAATTACGATGCCAGTTTGTTGCAGGGCGTTCCGCGTAGCCTGAACCGCGACCCGCTGGATTTAAAGGCCAATAATCTTCCTTTTCATGGCGCCGATATCTGGACGCTGTATGAACTGTCATGGCTAAATGCCAATGGCTTACCGCAGGTTGCCGTCGGACATGTCGAATTAGACTACACCAGCGTGAATCTGATTGAATCAAAAAGCTTTAAGCTGTATCTGAACAGTTTTAACCAGACCCGCTTTGATTCATGGGATGCCGTTCGCCAAACGCTGGAACACGATTTGCGCGCCTGCGCCGAAGGCGATGTTCACGTGGCGCTGTACCGTATCGACGAGCTGGAAGGGCAGCCGATTGCTCATTTCAATGGCACCTGCATCGATGACCAGGATATTGTCATCGATAACTACCAGTTCACCACAGATTATCTGGAGAACGCCACAAGCGGCAAGAAAGCAGTGGAAGAAACGCTAGTCAGCCATCTGCTGAAATCTAACTGTTTGATCACCCACCAGCCCGACTGGGGTTCTATACAAATTCAGTATCGTGGACGAAAAATCGACAGGGAGCAGCTGCTGCGTTATCTGGTGTCCTTCCGCCATCATAATGAATTCCATGAACAGTGCGTGGAGCGCATTTTCAATGACATTCTGCGCTTCTGCCAGCCGGAAAAGCTGAGCGTCTACGCCCGCTACACGCGACGCGGCGGTCTGGACATTAATCCATGGCGAACCAACACCGATTTTGTCCCTGCCATCGGCAGACTGGTGCGTCAGTAACTTTATTTCTCAATTTTGCGTGCCGGATTCCGCGCGCAAGGTTGTGAAAGGTCATAAGCCAGAGCTATTGTAATCAACAGGGAATGACGTGTTGCGTCCCATAAGGAGTTTACTTGATTACACATATTAGCCCGCTTGGCTCAATGGACATGTTGTCGCAGCTGGAAGTCGATATGCTTAAACGCACGGCCAGCAGCGACCTGTATCAACTGTTTCGTAACTGTTCGCTTGCCGTCCTGAACTCCGGCAGTTTGACCGACAACAGCAAAGAGCTGCTGTCTCGTTTTGAAAGTTTCGACATTAACGTGCTGCGCCGTGAACGTGGCGTTAAACTGGAACTGATTAACCCGCCTGAAGACGCGTTTGTTGATGGACGCATTATTCGTGCGCTGCAGGCCAACCTGTTTGCCGTCCTGCGCGACATTCTTTTCGTTAACGGCCAGATCCATAACGCTGGTCGTTTTCAACGTCTGGATCTCGAAAGCTCGGTTCACATTACCAACCTCGTCTTCTCCATCTTGCGTAACGCCCGGGCACTGCACGTCGATGAAGCACCGAACATGGTTGTCTGCTGGGGCGGTCACTCCATCAACGAAAATGAGTACCTGTATGCTCGTCGCGTCGGTACCCAGTTGGGCCTGCGTGAGCTGAACATCTGTACCGGCTGCGGTCCTGGTGCGATGGAAGCCCCCATGAAAGGCGCGGCGGTGGGCCACGCCCAGCAGCGTTACAAAGACAGCCGTTTTATCGGCATGACTGAACCGTCAATCATTGCCGCCGAACCGCCTAACCCGCTGGTCAACGAACTGATCATCATGCCGGACATTGAAAAACGTCTGGAAGCATTTGTCCGTATTGCCCACGGCATTATCATTTTCCCTGGCGGCGTAGGAACGGCGGAAGAGCTGCTGTACCTGTTAGGTATATTGATGAACCCGGCGAACAAAGATCAGGTTCTGCCACTGATCTTGACGGGGCCAAAAGAGAGTGCGGACTACTTCCGCGTGCTGGATGAATTTATCGTACACACGCTGGGTGAAGACGCACGTCGCCACTACCGCATTATCATTGACGATGCTTCAGAAGTCGCTCGCCTGATGAAAAAAGCGATGCCGCTGGTGAAAGAGAATCGCCGCGACACCGGTGATGCCTACAGCTTTAACTGGTCGATTCGCATTTCACCTGATTTGCAGATGCCATTTGAACCGTCCCATGAAAATATGGCGAACCTGAAGCTGTACCCCGATCAACCAGTTGAAGTACTGGCTGCAGACCTGCGTCGCGCGTTCTCCGGCATCGTCGCGGGTAACGTCAAGGAAGTAGGTATTCACGCTATTGAAGAGTTTGGACCGTACAAGATCCACGGTGACCGAGAGATGATGCGCCGTATGGATGACCTGCTGCAGGGCTTTGTCGCACAGCACCGCATGAAGTTGCCGGGTTCGGCCTACATTCCTTGCTACGAAATCTGCGCCTGATGTTTAACGCCCGGTAGCTGCGGCTACCACGATGACAGATTTGTCCATATCCAAGCCGGTTTTGGCCTCGCAGCCAGCCGGCTTTTTTAGTGATACCAGTCACATAGCTCAACTCCTAACATAAACATCAATAATGTTTCGTCAAAAAACCCTCAATACGCAAACGTTTACCTTTCAAATTCGACCGTGACTTATTGTCATAAATTATCATTAGTTGCAAGAATCCACTGAAAATGACAGTTTTTACAGCGCAACACTCGTATCTTCTCGCGTTCTCTTTCACGTCATATGTCGTTAATGCTAGCCTTCGCGCCCGTAAATCCGCTTTGGTTATTTTTTAATAGATTAATGGTCCAAATTTATCCACATAAAAAGTGGATTATTGCATTTGGGATCCCGATCACTGATACATTCATAACTTAAATGTATCTTTCCGCCCGAAAATTATTACGGCGAAAAATTATATAAAAAATCGCTAATCGGAATTCGTTTTACAGTCGGGTCTTTTTTCAGTGGATTGAACCCAAACCTGACTTTTTAAGCTTCCTCCAGGAGAAATAGATGGAAAACACGCAAACCAGCACTATCGTTACGGGCCAGACCCGCAGCGCATGGCGCAAGACTGACACCATGTGGATGCTGGGCCTTTACGGTACGGCAATTGGCGCGGGTGTCTTGTTCCTGCCAATTAACGCCGGTGTTGGCGGTCTGATCCCGCTGATCATCATGGCTATTCTTGCCTTCCCAATGACCTACTTTGCACACCGTGGTCTGACCCGTTTCGTGTTATCCGGTAAAAATCCGGGTGAAGACATCACCGAAGTGGTAGAAGAACACTTTGGTGTTGGCGCAGGTAAACTGATTACGCTGCTCTATTTCTTCGCTATCTACCCAATTCTGTTGGTTTATAGCGTAGCGATTACCAATACCGTCGAGAGCTTCCTGACCCACCAGTTGGCAATTACGCCTCCGCCGCGTGCCATCCTGTCGCTGATCCTGATTATCGGTATGATGACCATCGTGCGCTTCGGTGAGCAGATGATCGTGAAGGCGATGAGCATCCTGGTATTCCCGTTCGTTGCAGCGCTGATGCTGCTGGCGCTGTACCTGATCCCTCAGTGGAGCGGTGCGGTTCTGGAAACCCTGTCCTTTGACTCCGCAGCAACCACTGGCAATGGCCTGTTGTTGACCCTGTGGCTGGCAATTCCGGTAATGGTATTCTCCTTCAACCACTCACCGATCATCTCCTCCTTCGCCGTTGCGAAGCGTGAAGAGTACGGTGATGAAGCAGAGAAGAAATGCTCCAAGATTCTGGCATTCGCTCACATCATGATGGTGCTGACCGTTATGTTCTTCGTCTTCAGCTGCGTGTTTAGCCTGACCCCGGCGGATCTGGCTGCGGCAAAAGAGCAGAACATCTCCATCCTGTCTTACCTGGCGAACCACTTTAACGCACCGATCATTGCCTGGATGGCACCGATTATCGCGATGATCGCTATCACCAAATCCTTCCTCGGCCACTACCTGGGCGCACGTGAAGGCTTCAACGGTATGGTGATTAAGCACCTGCGTGGTAAAGGCAAATCCATCGAAGTCAACAAGCTGAACAAACTCACTGCACTGTTCATGCTGGTTACCACCTGGATCGTGGCAACACTGAACCCAAGCATCCTCGGTATGATTGAAACCCTGGGTGGCCCAATCATCGCGATGATTCTGTTCCTGATGCCGATGTATGCGATTCAGAAAGTCCCGGCCATGCGTAAGTACAGCGGCCATATCAGCAACGTCTTCGTTGTGATTATGGGTCTGATTGCCATCTCCGCTATTTTCTACTCGCTGTTTAGT
>NZ_SZWV01000037.1:54644-56976 GCF_005280945.1 Citrobacter sp. wls718 | reverse complement strand
GCCTACGGGCGGCGCATCTCGTTATACAATGGACGCCTCATGATTAGCGTATTCGATATCTTCAAAATCGGCATTGGCCCTTCCAGCTCCCACACTGTGGGTCCAATGAAAGCAGGCAAACAATTCACGGATGACCTGATTGCTCGCGGAATACTCACTGACGTAACCCGCGTAGTGGTTGATGTTTACGGCTCTCTGTCTCTGACGGGGAAAGGCCATCACACTGACATCGCGATTATTATGGGCCTGGCGGGTAATCTGCCTGACACCGTAGACATCGATGCCATTCCGTCCTTTATCCAGGATGTGAATACTCACGGACGTTTGCTGCTGGCAGACGGTCAGCATGAAGTGGAGTTCCCGGTCGATAAGTGCATGAATTTCCATGCGGACAATCTGTCCCTGCACGAAAACGGCATGCGCATTACCGCCCTGGCCGGCGAAAAAGTCCTCTACAGCCAGACTTACTATTCCATTGGCGGTGGTTTCATCGTTGATGAAGAACATTTCGGCCTGCCGAACAGCTCGCCGGTAAACGTGCCCTATCCGTACAAATCCGCCGCCGATCTGCAACGACATTGCCAGGAAACCGGCCTGTCGCTTTCTGGTCTGATGATGCAAAACGAACTGGCCCTGCACAGCAAAGAAGAGCTGGAACAGCACTTTGCTAACGTCTGGGAAGTGATGCGTAGCGGGATTGAACGCGGTATCACCACCGAAGGCGTCTTGCCGGGTAAACTGCGCGTGCCACGTCGTGCCGCAGCGCTGCGTCGCATGCTGGTCAGCAGTGACAAAACCACCACCGACCCAATGGCGGTCGTGGACTGGATTAACATGTTCGCGCTGGCGGTGAACGAAGAGAATGCGGCCGGTGGACGTGTGGTTACCGCCCCGACCAACGGGGCGTGTGGGATCGTTCCTGCGGTACTGGCTTACTACGACAAGTTTATCCGCGAAGTGAACGCTAACTCGCTGGCACGCTACATGCTGGTCGCGAGTGCGATTGGTTCCCTGTACAAGATGAACGCCTCTATCTCGGGTGCCGAAGTGGGTTGCCAGGGTGAAGTTGGTGTGGCCTGCTCAATGGCGGCAGCGGGTCTGGCAGAACTGCTGGGCGGTAGCCCTACGCAGGTGTGCATCGCGGCAGAAATCGGTATGGAACACAACCTGGGGCTGACATGCGATCCGGTTGCGGGCCAGGTTCAGGTCCCATGTATCGAGCGTAACGCTATTGCCTCAGTCAAAGCGGTTAACGCCGCACGTATGGCGCTGCGCCGTACCAGCGAGCCGCGCGTGTGCCTCGATAAAGTGATCGAGACCATGTACGAGACCGGTAAAGACATGAATGCCAAGTACCGCGAAACCTCTCGTGGCGGCCTGGCGATGAAAGTTGTCACCTGCGATTAAGTCCCAACCCATTGCCGGATGGCGCAAGCTTATCCGGCCTACAGTGCCGTAGTCATTTGTAGGCCGGATAAGGCGTCAGCTGCCATCCGGCAAAATGTTGTTTCAGATCTTCGCCTCCACTCGCCGTGAATGTTACCCTACAGGCTGATTCGTAAGGGAGAACACCGTGGCCGTCCATCTGCTCATTGTCGATGCACTGAACCTCATCCGCCGTATTCACGCTGTTCAGGGATCGCCCTGCGTGGAGACCTGCCAGCACGCGCTCGATTTATTGCTCGTGCACAGCCAGCCTACGCACGCCGTGGCGGTGTTTGATGACGAAGCGCGTAACAGCGGCTGGCGTCACCAACGGCTGCCCGACTATAAAGCTGGTCGCCCACCGATGCCCGACGAACTCCATCAAGAAATGCCCGCCCTACGCGCGGCCTTTGAACAGCGCGGCGTCTGCTGCTGGGTTTCCAGCGGTAATGAGGCCGACGATCTAGCCGCAACGCTGGCGGTGAAAGTCACCCAGGTTGGGCATCAGGCCACCATCGTCTCAACCGATAAAGGTTACTGCCAGTTGCTCTCTCCTGCCCTGCGTATTCGCGACTATTTCCAGAAGCGCTGGCTGGATGCGCCGTTCATCGAAAAAGAGTTTGGCGTACAGCCTCAGCAACTGCCGGATTACTGGGGGCTAGCAGGAATAAGCAGTTCAAAAGTACCTGGTGTCGCCGGTATTGGCCCAAAAAGTGCGACCCAACTGCTCATGCAGTTTCAGCATCTGGAAGGGATTTACGCCCGGCTTGATGACGTGCCGGAAAAGTGGCGCAAGAAGCTCGAGGCGCACAAAGAAATGGCATTTCTATGCCGCGATATTGCCCAGTTGCAAACGGACTTACATATCGACGGGAACCTACAGCAGTTACGTCTGGCGCGGTAGTTT
>NZ_SZWV01000037.1:34227-54634 GCF_005280945.1 Citrobacter sp. wls718 | reverse complement strand
GGCGCTGCGCTTATCCGGCCTACATTTCGTGCAATCCTGTAGGCCAGATAAGGCGTTCACACCGTCATCCAGCACAATTACCAGGCGGTGTGGTACAGCTCAACGATATCGCCGAGGCTCGCTTCACGCGGATTACCACCGGTGCATACGTCATCGAATGCTGCCTGCGCCAGCGCCGGGATATCCTCTTTACGCACGCCAACATCACGTAAGTGCAGCGGAATGCCCACATCACGGTTAAGCGCAAACACCGCATCCACGGCGGCTTTACGCGCCTCGTCCAACGTCAATGCTTCCACCTTCACGCCCATTGCCCGGGCGATATCGCGGAATTTGTCCCCGCTATAGTCGGCGTTGTACTGCATCACATGCGGGAGCAGAATGGCGTTGGCGACGCCGTGCGGCGTGTTATAAAACGCCCCCAGCGGGTGTGCCATACCATGAACCAGCCCCAGGCCAACGTTGGAAAAGCCCATTCCAGCAACATACTGGCCCAGCGCCATGGCTTCACCGGCCTTGCTGTCACCGGCAACGGATCCACGCAGCGCCCCGGCAATGATCTCAATGGCTTTGATGTGCAGCGCATCCGTCAACGCCCAGGCCGCACGGGTGATGTAACCTTCAATGGCATGGGTCAGCGCATCAACGCCGGTAGCCGCCTTTAACGCCGCGGGCATACCGTCCATCATATCGGCATCGATAAATGCCACCTGCGGAATATCATGCGGATCGACGCAGACAAACTTGCGCCGGTTTTCCTCATCGGTGATCACGTAGTTAATGGTCACTTCTGCCGCCGTCCCTGCCGTCGTCGGGATAGCCATCACCGGTACGCTTGGCTTACGCGTGGGCGATAAGCCTTCAAGGCTGCGCACATCGGCAAACTCAGGGTTATTGTAGATAATACCAATCGCTTTACAGGTATCCTGCGGGGAGCCACCGCCAATGGCAATCAGATAGTCTGCGCCACTTTGCTCAAAGACACCCAGCCCTTCCTGTACCACTGCAATGGTGGGATTGGGGATAACGCCGGAGTAAATCTCCCACGCCAGCCCCGCCGCATCCATCCGCGATGTCACCTTCTCGACCACACCGCACTGTACCAGGTTGGCATCGGTCACAATCAGCGCCTTACGATACCCCCGACGAATAACTTCATCGGTTAACGCCCCAACAGCTCCCCGGCCAAACCATGCCGTTTCATTCAGAATCATTCTGTTCGCCATCGTATTTCTCCTTTTCGCTTTGCGAAATTACTCTTCAATTCGTAATCCGTAGGATTTGAATTTCTCCAGCACGATGGCAATCTCTTCATCATCCAGCACCGGAACAGGATCGACGATCGCTAATGTGCTCAGATAAAGGCGGGCCAGAACTTCCACTTCATGCGCCAGCCACAGTGCTTTTTCCAGGTTCGCCTCGCAGGCAATCAGCCCATGATGCTGCAACAGCGTTGCTTTGCGGTCTTTCAGCGCCACGATCACGTGCTCTGACAGTTCACGTGTACCAAACGTCGCATACGGCGCACACGGAATGGAATTTCCACCGGCAGCAGCAATCATGTAATGGATAGCCGGGATAGGACGGTTGAGAATCGATACCGCGGTGCAATGGATCGCATGATTATGGACAACCGCATTAGCCTCTGGCCGCGTCTGATAGGCAGCAAGGTGAAAACGCCATTCGCTGGACGGTAATTGTCCTTTATCATAATTACCGTCGTTGTCTACATACACGATCATATTTTCCGTGAGTCTTTCGTAAGGAATTCCGCTGGGCGTGATCAGCATTCCATTTTCATAACGTGCACTCACATTACCCGCCGTTCCCTGATTCAGCCCCAGGCTGGTCATTTCAAGGCAGGTTTCAATGATTTCTCGCGACAAACGCATTCTTTCCATCATAATTCTCCGGGTACAGTTTCCCCTCGTCTTGATTGCGAAAAATACAGCCGCAGAGTAAGACGGGTCAGGTTTCAGATATGAGCAGCCACTGAATTTTTATTCAGGTTCAGTTAGCTGATTTATTATTAAAAAAGTATTATTTTTGTCTTACACGCTTAATGAGTTTCATCGGTACTTTTACCGTTTCTTTAATCGGCTGGTCTTCAATCGCACTCATCATCATGTCGAAGGCTTTTTCCGCCCAGACGTTTTCATCCTGCTGCATCGACCAGACATTATTGGCGAGGAATCCCAGCATCGGATGTTCATCGAATGTGCCGATATTAATATCAGGTGGAATAACGCCAAAACGATTGCGAATAGCGACGATGGCGCCTTCCAGCACAGGTAATGACGAGGCGATAAATGCCTGAGGACATCCCTGCTCAGCGATCAGTTTTTCCATTAGCCGGTAGCCACCATCTGGCGTGTTATCCGGACCTTCACGCACCCAATCATGATGGGAAATACCATTGTTAGTCAATGCGTTAAGATACCCCTGCAAACGGTCGCCAATACTGGGCAGCCCGGTATCGCCCACCAAAAACCAGATTGGCGATTTTCCCGCATCGAACAAACTTTGCGTTAGCTTTTCGCCCCCTAAACTATTATGGCTTTCTACCAGCGCGTTATCGGTGTACTTAAAATCACGGTCAAGTAACACCATCGGTTTTCTAACCTGGCGTAAATGATGCTGCTGGTTTTCGAGCGTTGACGGGACAATAAAAAGTCCGTCAACATTACGCGCAATTAACGCTTTGGTTAATTTATTCTCGTAATCAACATCATCATAAGTACAGCTAATCGTTAACTGATATCCAGAACGACGACAGCGTTGCTCAAGTTTTTCAGCGAGCGTAGCAAAAAAGACGTTGGAAATATTGGGCACAATCAGCCCCAGCGTATCCGTTTTATTCAGTTTAAGGCTGCGCGCTGAATGGTTGATGACATAACCATAACGCTCAACATATTCATTAATGCGCGTTTGGGTTTTAACGCTGATACGATATTGCTCAGCTTTCCCATTCAACACCAGTCGCACGGTTGTCACCGATAAATTCAGATCGCTGGCTATCTGTTCTACTGTTTTAGCCATTATATGCCCCAGTTCACATCCAAAACGTCAATTCACAATCATAAAAGTATTTTAAACATTTGTCTTACAGCATCAGTTGGTTAAGCACCTGCTGCTGCCCCCACATAGTCAGATGCACCTGATATTTGCGGGCATAAAAGTCCTGACGCTTAGGGTTTGTCTTGATAACCTCACCGGGCGTCACCATCGCCTGACAAGCCGCCGGGAAATTTGCCCACGCCCCGCAGGCAACCGCACCGGTAATCGCCGCACCCAGCGTCACCGCATCTTCTTCCTGCATTAAATGGATATCGCATCCGGTCGCATCCGCATACTCACGTAGCCACAGCGGATTGTGCGTTGCTCCTCCGCACAGCGTCAGTCGTGTAATGGTGTGCCCATTTTCGCGCATCACTTCCATAATATGCCGCGTACCGCAGGCAATCGCCTGTAATGTTGCCAGATACAAGCGGGCAACCTGCCGCTCGCCACGTTCAAGGGTCAAGCCACATACGCTGCCACGAGCATCCGGTCGCGCACGCGGTGAGCGGTTGCCATGATGATCGGCCAACACATGTAAGTTGCGCCCTGGTTCCGCTTCATTTTCCTCCAGTGCAGCCACCCATTCATTGACCAATACTATCGGATGGCAACCCCGCGCTTCGGCCTTACGATACAGGTCCGCACTGGCGCCTGACTCCTGAAGCGTCCAGTCGACTAACGCCCCGGCGGCACTTTGCCCGCCTTCGGTCAGCCAGTAGCCGGGTAGCATCGCGGACCAGTATGGTCCCCATACGCCCGGTGTATGAATTTCCTCTTCGCTGCACAGCATATGGCAGTTTGACGTGCCGCTGATCAACGCCAGCGTTCCCACAGGCTGAGCACCGGCCAGCGCTACACCGCCTGCATGCGCATCAATCATCCCGCTGGCAACCACAACATGCGTGGTCAGTCCCAACGCCTGCGCCGCTTCAGGGCTGAGCGTACCAACGGCGGCCCCCCGGCGGTAAAATACGCGACGGGATTTTGCTGAGTAAATCTGTTAATTCAACGGCATCGAGCAACGAATGACTAAAACATTGTTCGTGCGCCAGATAGTTCCATTTACAGGTCAGGGTGCACAGACCCGCTACATCGCTGTCGGTCGCTTTCCAGACCAGGAAGTCCGCCAGATCGTAGAATCGATGCGCGCGCTCCCACGTCGCAGGAAAATGATTCTTCAGCCACAGCACTTTAGGCAATTCCATTTCGACGCTGACTTCGCCGCCAACATAGCGCAGGGCGGGATCCTGCGTGGCGTTAATGCGTTTGGTCTCGTCTGCCGCGCGATGATCCATCCACATGATGATGTTATGGTCAGGCGATTCACCGGGTGAAACCGCCAACCCTTGTCCTTGTTCATCGAGAGCAACCAGAGAGCAGGTGGCATCGAATCCCAGTGAACGAATTTCCTCGAC
Organism: Citrobacter sp. wls718; assembly: GCF_005280945.1. Classification (NCBI taxonomy): domain Bacteria; kingdom Pseudomonadati; phylum Pseudomonadota; class Gammaproteobacteria; order Enterobacterales; family Enterobacteriaceae; genus Citrobacter; species Citrobacter sp. wls718. Next base: position 50,159 of record NZ_SZWV01000037.1, on the reverse strand, counting down.
GGGAACCCCCGCCGACGACACAGCATCTTTCACCACATGACACACCTGCTGCCAGATTTCAGCGGATGATTGTTCTACCCGCTGCGGACCGGGTCGAAACTGCGAGATAGGTAATGTCGCAAAGGCCAGTCGCGTACCATTGGCATCAAAGACACCGGCCCTGACGCTGGCGGAACCGACATCCACCCCGAGGAAATATCCACTGCTCATAGTAACTCCCCTGACACTGGCTAAAAATGGGGCGAACGTGTCGCCCCAGCGGTCTTATTTTTTACCGAATGGATGTAATAATTTGTCGATTTCCGGTGTATCAATGTTCTTCGCATTCACGAATTTAACCGGGATATCAATCTCTTTTGGAACAGCCTGACCCGACACAGCGGCATTCAGCGTTTTGATCCCCTGATAGCCAATCTGGTAAGCATCCTGCACCACAAAGCCCTGGATAACGCCGGATTTCAGGAAGGCAATAATCGCTTCGGTGCTGTCAAAGCCAATCACCTTCACTTTGCCCTTCAGGTTTTGACTATCAATGGCGTTCGCTACACCCAGCGTTGAACCTTCGTTAGTGCCATAGATCCCGGCAATATCCGGGTTGGCCTGAATCATATCGATGGTTTTATCCATCGCTTTTTGCGGATCCCCGTCGCTGTACTGAACAGGCAGTACCTTGATATCCGGATATTTTTCCTTCATGCGGGCAATAAACCCTTCCGAACGCTCGATTGCAGAAGAGGTACCGGCCACGTGCGCAATAATACCGACCTTCCCTTTGCTGCCCACTTCAGCGGCGAGCGCATCGGCGGCTTCTGCGCCGGCTTTACGGTTATTGGTTGCCACAAAGCTGACCGGAATGTCGGAATTCACGCCAGAGTCAAAGGTCACAACCTTAATCCCCCGTGAATTGGCCGTTTCCACCAGCGGTGCGAGGGCATTGGCATCTAACGCCGCCAGCAGCAGTCCGTTAGGCTTTTGCGCCATTGCGTTTTCAACCAACTGAATCTGCTCAGCAATTTGTGTTTCATCCGCCGGCCCTACATAGCTGGTTTTATCACCCAACTCTTTCGCTGCCGCTTCGGTCCCCATTTTTACGGTTTGCCAGAATTCATGCTGGAAACCTTTACTGACCACAGGGAGGTTCATATCTTTAGCCAACGCGCTGGAAGTCATGCAGGCCAGCAGGGATAACGCATAGACAAAATGCCTGGTTTTCATTGTTGTACTCCGTTCTGAGTGAGTCACCCTAAACGTCAGGGTTTTGATGCCCCGCAACTTCCGGGAGCGTAAATCAACGAATTTTTTTGCGTAATGTGTCGAGATAAACCGCCGCGATAACCACCACACCCATTGCCACCATCTGCCAGAACTGGGAGACGCCCATCAGGTTGAGGCCATTTTTCAACACGCTCATAATGAATGCGCCGATAATCGTGCCGCCGATGGTGCCAATCCCGCCCATCAGGCTCGTACCACCAATCACCACCGCGGCAATCGCTTCCAGCTCATAACCCACACCAACCGTTGGCTGACCTGAGTTCAGACGCGAAGCAAGAATGACCCCGGCAATCCCGGTTAGCAGACCGCAGAAGGCGTAGACGAAGATTTTGACGCGCTGGACTTTAATTCCGGACAGGTGTGCTGCAACTTCATTGCTGCCCACAGCATAAACATAGCGACCAATCACCGTTTTCTTCAGGATGTACGCAGCGATTAGCGCCACCACCACCAGGTAAAAGACCGGATAAGGCAGCACGTCGAACAGGCGGCCCTGTGCCAGCATTTTGAAGCCTGGGTAATCAGCAAAGTAAATCGCGCGGCCGTCGGTCATCACCATGTTGATACCCCTGACGGACATCATCAGGCCCAGCGTGGCAATAAAGGGCGGGATGGTCATTTTGGTGACCAACAGCCCGTTGATATAACCGCACAGCCCACCGGCTAACACGCCTGCCAGGATGCAAATCGGCAGAGGCAAACCCAGCGTGGCGCAGATACCGACCGCAACGCCTGAAAACGCCACCACGGAACCGAGAGAAAGGTCGATCCCGGAGGTGATAATGACGAAGGTAACGCCAATCGCCATGATGCCAATGACCGAGGTTTGCAGAGCAATGGTCATAATATTTTCAGTATTAAAGAAAAATGGCGATCCAAAACTGAAAAATATCACCAGAATAATCAAACTGAAAAGCGGCGCGAGGCGCATTAAAAGTTCTTTGTTAATTTTAATTTTTTTATTATTGCTGTCTGAAGAGGTTACAGAGATAGTCATAAATTAATCCTCTAACGTCGCGTATTGCATGATTTTTTCTTGTGTGGCGTCATCAGAAGCTAACTCACCGGTAATACGACCACTACGCATCACTAAAATGCGATCGCACATACCCAGCACTTCCGGTAATTCAGAAGAAATCATGATGATTGATTTCCCTTTTGCCACCAGTCGATTCATCAATTCATAAATTTCAAGTTTGGCCCCCACGTCAATGCCACGCGTAGGCTCATCAAAGATGAGAATATCGGTGTCTTTACACACCCATCTGGCAATAATGATTTTCTGCTGATTACCACCACTTAAATTTAATGCGGCCTGCTCAAGGTGTGGCGTTTTAATTCGCAGGGCTTTCACCTGCTCCTGGCTGGTTTGCTGACAGCGCTTGCTATCAACATTGCCGTAGCGATCGGAATACTCCGGGTAATTCCCCAGCATAATATTGCGCTCAACCGACAGCCCTAATGCCAGTCCTTCTTTTTTTCTGTCCTCTGTTAAATAGCTGATCCCCTGTTTGATTGCGTCAGGGATATCTTTAACCACGGTGACCTTACCGTTTAGCGTAATGGTGCCGCTATCGATGGGGTCTGCGCCGAAAATGGCACGCGCCAGTTCGGTACGCCCTGCGCCCATCAGACCGGCAAAACCTAAAATCTCCCCTTGGTGTAGGGTGAAGTCGATGTTGTTCAGAACCCCTTTGCGCGTCAGGCCGCTCACTTCCAGCACCGGTTTGTGCTGAGACAAGGGTTCACGACGCGGATAGATATTCCCGAGATCACGCCCAACCATCATGGCAATTAAATCGCTGATTTTTACCGCATCATAATCGACGGTAGCAATAAACTGACCGTCTCGCATCACGGTCGCGCGGTCGGCAATTAACGCCAGCTCTTCCAGACGGTGCGAGATATAGACAATGCCGGTACCCTGCTCCTTCAGCAAACGGGTAACCTGAAATAAACTGTCGATCTCCGTTTCCGTTAGCGCCGCCGTCGGTTCATCCATAATCAGAATTTTGGCATTCACCGATATAGCTTTGGCAATCTCAACCATTTGTTGTTGAGCGACGGTAAGATCGGCAACCAGCGTATCTGGTGCAATATTCAGGTTCAATTTTTGCAAAATATCGATGGCTGCCTGGCGCTGTTGTTTCTCGTCAAGGCGCCAGCGGTTATTTTTGCAAAATTCCCTGCCAATAAAGATATTGTCTTCAACCGTTAACTCTGGGAATAAATTAAATTCCTGGTGAATAATCGTGATCCCGGCTTTTTGTGCACTTAACGGATTCGCGAATGAAACAGCTTGATCTTCAAAAATAATATTACCTTCATCCGGTTGATAAACGCCGGATAAAATTTTCATCAAGGTGGACTTCCCCGCGCCATTTTCGCCAAGCAGCGCATGAACTTCCCCTTTGCGTAACGCAAAATCCACATTACTCAACGCTAATACGCCGGGAAAACGTTTCGTAATATGACTCATCTGTAAAAATGTTTCGGACATTGCTGCTTTCCTCAATATACAGAAACTACAGTCGGTAAATCAGGCGAAAACAGCGTTACCAGGGAGCCATCGTCACCGTTAATGCGAATACTTCTTAAAAGCGTAGATACGTTTTATGATTTTTGCTAACTCGAGTTAGCGATTGCCTTTTAAAGCTATTTTAGCTGCAAAAAATAACCAAATCATTTGGTTTAAAACTGTGACACTGGACAGACAATTTATTGTATCTCATTAATTAAAAAGAAAATTAACTTAAATACGTACATTTATTTATTTGACGCAGATCGAATTTTAACCACTTCTCGTGAGGCCTCTCACAGTTCCGCAACAAAAAAGTTGTGCAAAAAACTCGCTGATACCTAAGCTAACTCGAGTTAGCAAAAATAAAAAATTCAGCCAACTGCGACAGTGGTGTCCTCCATCCGCTTTTGCAGCACGGCATAAAGTGAGATGAGGAACCTCGAATGAACAAAATGAGTTTACCGAAAATCGGTATTCGTCCGGTGATTGATGGGCGTCGTATGGGTGTACGCGAGTCGCTCGAAGAACAAACCATGAATATGGCGAAAGCCACTGCTGCGCTTATCAGCGAGAAACTTCGTCACGCCTGTGGCGCACAGATTGAGTGCGTAATTGCAGACACCTGCATTGCCGGGATGGCTGAATCCGCCGCCTGCGAAGAAAAATTCAGTAGCCAAAATGTCGGCGTGACGATCACCGTGACACCATGCTGGTGCTACGGCAGCGAAACCATCGACATGGACCCAATGCGTCCAAAAGCCATCTGGGGCTTCAACGGCACGGAACGTCCTGGCGCTGTTTATCTGGCTGCAGCGCTGGCAGCGCATAACCAAAAAGGTCTGCCTGCTTTCTCGATTTACGGTCATGACGTGCAGGATGCGGGTGACACCACCATCCCCGCCGATGTTGAAGAAAAACTGCTGCGCTTTAGCCGTGCAGGCCTGGCCGTTGCCAGTATGAAAGGCAAAAGCTATCTGTCCGTGGGCGGCGTTTCAATGGGGATCGCAGGATCCATTGTCGATCATAACTTCTTTGAATCCTGGCTGGGCATGAAGGTTCAGCCGGTTGATATGACCGAGCTGCGTCGTCGTATTGACCAAAAAATCTATGACGAAACCGAGCTGGAGATTGCACTGGCGTGGGCGGACAAAAACTTCCGCTATGGCGAAGATCAGAATGCCCAACAGTACAAACGCAACGAAGAGCAAAGCCGCGCGGTCCTGAAAGAAAGCCTGCTGATGGCAATGTGCATCCGTGACATGATGCAAGGTAACAAGATACTGGCTGAAAAAGGCCTGGTCGAAGAGTCACTGGGCTTCAACGCCATTGCCGCGGGCTTCCAGGGTCAGCGTCACTGGACCGATCAATACCCGAATGGCGACACCGCCGAAGCCCTGCTGAACAGCTCATTTGACTGGAACGGCGTACGCGAACCGTATGTGGTTGCCACCGAAAACGACAGTCTGAACGGTGTAGCAATGCTGTTTGGCCGCCAGCTTACCGGTACCGCGCAAGTCTTTGCCGATGTACGCACCTACTGGTCACCGGAAGCGGTGCAACGCGTCACCGGCCAGCCGCTGACTGGCCTTGCTGAGCACGGTATTATCCACCTGATCAACTCCGGATCTGCGGCGTTGGACGGCTCCTGCAAACAGCGTGACAGCGATGGCAAACCGACCATGAAACCGCACTGGGAAATCTCCCAGCAAGAGGTGGATGATTGCCTGGCGGCAACCGAATGGTGCCCGGCTATTCATGAATACTTCCGCGGCGGCGGCTACTCCTCTCGCTTCCTGACTGAAGGCGGTGTGCCGTTCACCATGACCCGTATCAATATCATCAAAGGTCTGGGACCGGTGCTGCAGATAGCCGAAGGCTGGAGCGTGGAATTACCGAAAGACATGCATGACCAGCTCGATGCCCGCACCAACTCCACCTGGCCAACGACCTGGTTTGCTCCGCGCTTAACCGGTAAAGGTCCATTCAGCGACGTTTACTCGGTGATGGCGAACTGGGGTGCGAACCACGGTGTGCTGACTATTGGTCACGTTGGTGCAGACTTTATTACCCTTGCCGCCATGCTGCGTATCCCAGTGTGTATGCACAACGTGGAAGAAGAGAAAATCTATCGCCCTTCAGCCTGGGCTGCACACGGTATGGACAGTGAAGGCCAGGATTATCGCGCCTGCCAGAACTATGGCCCGCTGTATAAACGTTAATGCGACTCTGCCCGGTGGCGCAAGCTTACCGGGCCTACAACTGTAAAATTTGTAGGCCGGATAAGCGCAGCGCCATCCGGCAACATTTGGAGTGGCTATGAAACAAGACGTTATACTGGTCCTCGACTGTGGCGCAACCAACGTGCGGGCCATTGCCGTTGACCGTCAGGGAAAAATCGTTGCCCGCGCCTCCACACCGAACGCCAGTGATATCGCCTCAGAAAACAGCACCTGGCATCAGTGGTCCCTGGATGCCATTCTGCAACGCTTTGCCGACTGCTGCCACCGCCTGTCATCTGAACTGTCAACCCGCCAAATCCGCGGGATTACCGTCACCACGTTTGGCGTAGACGGCGCGCTGGTTGATGAAAATGGCGAACTGCTTTATCCGGTAATCAGCTGGAAATGCCCACGCACCGCCGCCGTGATGGCCAATATCAGCCGCCTGATGACACCACAGCAGTTGCAGGACATCTCCGGCGTCGGCGCCTTCAGCTTTAACACCCTGTATAAACTGGTGTGGCTCAAAGAAAACCACCCGCAATTACTGGAACGGGCGCACGCCTGGCTATTTATCTCCTCGCTTCTTAACCATCGCTTAACCGGTGAGTACACGACGGATATCACCATGGCAGGCACCAGCCAGCTGCTGGATATCCATCAGCGAGAGTTCAGCCACGACATTTTGCAGGCAGCCGGCATTCCACGCCGACTGTTTCCCCGCCTCGTCGAAGCAGGCGAGCATATTGGGACGTTGCAAAGCACCACGGCAACATTGCTCGGGCTGCCGACGGGCATTCCGGTCATTTCCGCCGGGCATGATACACAGTTCGCTCTCTTTGGCGCGGGCGCACAGCCGGACGAACCGGTGCTCTCCTCCGGCACATGGGAAATTTTGATGGTGCGCAGCGCGCAGGTGAATACCCCACTGCTGAGCCAGTATTCCGGCTCCACCTGCGAACTGGACAGCCACGCTGGGCTGTACAATCCCGGTATGCAATGGTTGGCTTCCGGCGTTCTCGAATGGGTACGCAAGCTGCTGTGGACTGCCGATACGCCGTGGCAAACGCTTATCGATGAAGCCAACGCCATTCCGGCTGGGGCTGATGGGGTAAAAATGCAGTGCGATCTGCTCACCGGCGCGAACGCGGGTTGGCAGGGCGTCACGCTCAACAGCACGCGGGGACATTTATACCGTGCGGCACTGGAGGGACTCACCCACCGGCTGCAGCAAAATCTACAGACACTGGAGACCATCGGTCACTTCCAGGCGACAGAGCTGCTGCTGGTTGGTGGGGGAAGTCGTAACGCGCTGTGGAATCAGATTAAAGCCAACGTTCTGGGTATCCCGATCAAAGTGCTGGATGACGCCGAAACCACCGTTGCCGGGGCGGCGATGTTTGCCTGGTCAGGCATTGGGGAATTTACCTCACCGGAGCAAGCTCGCGCCCAGGTGCATTACCAGTACCGATATTTCTATCCGCAAACTGAACCCGAACTCACAGGAGTCGAGTGACATGCTAAAAACGATTTCCCCTTTAATTTCCCCCGACCTGCTGAAAGTGCTGGCTGAGATGGGTCACGGCGATGAAATTATCTTTTCCGATGCTCATTTTCCCGCGCACAGCATGGGGCCACAGGTGATCCGCGCCGACGGCCTGCAGGTCGACGCCCTGCTACAGGCGATTATTCCGTTGTTTGAACTGGACAGTTACGCTCCGCCGCTGGTGATGATGGCGCCCGTTGAAGGGGATTCACTCGACCCAAGTGTCGAAGCACGGTATCGCGATGCGCTCTCCTTGCCAGCGGGCGGTCCGGGTATCACGCGCATTGATCGCTATGCATTCTACGAGCGGGCGCAAAACGCGTTTGCTGTCGTTATCACCGGCGAGCGGGCAAAGTACGGAAATATTCTTTTGAAAAAAGGCGTAACACCGTAATCTCTGATCGGAGTGCCCGTCAGAGGCGGGCATTCATCCAACGATGAGGATCGGACCATGAAAGCGGCGCGCCAGCAGGCGATAGTAGACTTGCTCATTCACCATCAAAACCTGACCACTGAAGTTTTGGCTTTGCAGCTGAACGTCAGTAAAGAGACTATCCGCCGCGATCTCAGCGAACTACAAACCCAGGGCAAAGTCCTGCGCAGCCACGGATGCGCCAGGGTCATTCAGCGGGAAAATCAAAACAGCGGCGACCCGTTTCACATTCGACGTAACAGCCATCATGCGCATAAAGCCGATGCCGCACGGGAAGCGCTGACATGGATAGAAGAAGGCATGGTGATAGCCCTGGACGCCAGCTCGACCTGCTGGTATCTGGCCCGAAAGTTGCCGGATATCAACATCCAGGTATTTACCAACAGTCAGCCCATTTGCCAGGAACTGGCCAAACGTAAACATATTCAGCTCATCTGCTCAGGCGGTAGGCTGGAGCGTAAGGACGGTTGCTACGTAAATCCGTCGCTCATTTCTCAGTTGAAATCCCTCGACATCGACCTGTTTATTTTTTCCTGTGCCGGGATCGATAGCAGCGGCACGCTTTGGGATTCCAACAGCCGCAACGCGGAGTTCAAATCTATTCTGCTCAAGCGTGCATCACAGTCATTGCTGCTTTTCGATAAAAGTAAGTTAGATCGTTCTGGCGAGGCCCGGATCGGGCATCTGGAAGAGGTCACGCATATTATTTCGGGTGAACAGCAGACAGACGGTGCGGTAATCCAGGCCGGATAAACGTATGCGTCATCCGGCCCGGGCGTCTTATCGCTCGTCGCGACGACCTCCAACGGCCGCCCACAGACGGCGCACGTGCACGGTCACTTCCTCGCGGTCATGGTACAGCTGACGCGCCTGAATTTGTGCATTGATGTTGTGTTCATCCAACTGCTCCTGAATATACGCCAGGTTTTGCGACACTTCTTCGTAGCGTTTTTTCATCGGCAGTTTGAGATTGAAAATCGTCTCACGACACCAGCCATTGACCAGCCACTGCGCCATCAGCGCGGCAACTTTCGCCGGTTTTTCCACCATATCGCAAACCATCCACGAAATGTTGCTACGATTCGGACGGTACTTAAATCCGTCTTCACGCAGCCAGGTAACCTGTCCGGTATCCATCAGGCTTTGCGCCATCGGACCGTTATCCACGGAGTAAACCCACATGTTGCGTTTGACCAGCTGATAGGTCCAGCCGCCAGGACATGCGCCTAAATCCACCGCATACATGCCGTTTGCCAGACGCTCATCCCACTCATCGGCCGGAATAAAGACATGCAGCGCTTCTTCCAGCTTCAGCGTTGAGCGACTCGGCGCATCGGCCGGGAACTTCAGACGTGGGATCCCCATGTAAAACGGCGAGTTGTTGTCAGGCCAGGAATAACCGGTGTAACAACAGCCCGGCGCAATAAAGAACACGTGGACAACCGGGCGTTTTGGTGTCTCATACTTTGCCAGCACGCCCGCTTCGCGCAGCGCCGCACGTAGCGGTACGGTAAATTTGCGGCAAAACTTCACCAGTTCTTTGCTTTCGTTAGTGTCGGCCACTTCGACACGCAGATCGCCGCCCTTCTCCACCACGCCCAGCAACATGCCAACAATCGGCGTAATGCGGTCTTCCGGCGGTAAATATTGCAGCAACTCGCCGACAACAAACATCTGGCGAGCAAAAATCAGCGAGCTAAACGGCAACTCTTTTACGAGCTTTTCAGCATCCCCCTGCTGATAGCACTCAAAAGTCACGTACCCCGCATTGTCTTTCACGCGGGCAAAGCCGAACACTTCCCGGCGTGTTGCTTTATCCGTAATTTCTGCGGCGCACTCTTTCTCAAAACCCGGGCGACACAACAATACAACCTTATTCATGGCTAACGCCCTTACGTTTCAATCGAATAGCACCCACTAACATCAGCGCCCAACCTACCAGGAAGCTGAAACCACCGACCGGGGTAACAAACGCCCACAGGCGTAAATGAGAGAGCGCGAGGCAATACAGGCTACCGCTAAACAGCACGGTGCCTAATGCCATGAACACGCTACTCCAGTAAAACCAAATGCTGATACGTCGCTGCATAGCGACGGCCAGACCAAAAATAGCCAGCGTATGAAACGCCTGATACTCAAGACCGGTCTGGATCCAACCCATTTCAACAACGCCAAGCGTTTTGCTTAGCACGTGAGCCCCAAACGCGCCCAGAGCAACAAAGATAAAGCCACTTATGGCGGCAAAAATCAGCATAAAACGGCTGGTCATGTTAATACCCTACGTAAATTATTGTTCGTAACGAAAGCGGAATTTTTCTTGTTCAGTGGCCGCTTTCGCCAGAATCCACTGACGGAAGGCGGCTATTTTACCCAGTTCTGCCTGACTGTCATGACAAACCAGATAAAACGCGTTTTTGCTGACCAACACATCATTAAACGGGCAAACCAGACGGCCCGCTTCAATTTCTGATTGCGACATCACGTTATTGGCCAGCGCAACACCCTGTCCATGGATGGCAGCCTGTAGCACCATGGCGCTATGGCTGAAGATAGGTCCCTGCTGAACGTTAATATGATTCAACCCAAGCTGGCGCGTATAGGCCTGCCAGTCGCGGCGAGAAGCATCATGCAATAACGTGTGCTTTGCCAGATCCTCTGGCGTCTTCAGCGGTTTATCGCCGGTGAGCAATAAAGGAGAGCAGACCGGCAACAGATATTCTGCGTACAATTTTTCTACGCGCAGGCCAGGCCAGTTGCCGCGACCATAAAAAATCGCCACGTCAACATCGTCAGCCAGTTTATCTTCCTGACGGTCAACCGCCTGGATCCTGACGTCGATTCCCGGATAAGCTGAGTTAAAGCTAGAGAGTCTGGGCACCAGCCATTGAATGGCAAAACTAGGCAATAAACTGACGGTAAGCGCACCTTTTGCACTGCGTGCCTGAAGTTTACGCGTCGCATCGGTTAATTGCGAAAAAATCTCTTTGATGTCGAGAAAGTAGCTTTGGCCTTCTTCCGTCAACAGAAGAGATCGATTGCGTCGACGGAACAGCTTCAGCCCTAGGAAATCCTCGAGTGACTTGATTTGGTGACTTACTGCGGCCTGCGTCACAAAAAGCTCTTCTGCTGCGCGAGTAAAGCTCAAATGACGCGCCGCGGCATCAAAAACACGTAACGCATTTAAGGGTGGTAATCGTTTTGACATGACTTTTAGGCTTTGATGTTAAATGAATTTAACAGTTATCCAACAGGCTGTAACCTATTAGTTTTTTTAATCTGAGCCATTATAAATTGTCCGTTGAGGTTCTACCAGCAAATACCTATAGTGGCGGCACTTCCTGAAGCCGGAACGAAAAGTTTTATCGGAATGCGTGTTCTGGTGGGCTTTTGGCTTACGGTTGTGATGTTGTGTTGTTGTGTTTGCAATTGGTCTGCGATTCAGACCATGGTAGCAAAGCTACCCTTTTTCACTTCCTGTACATTTACCCTGTCTGTCCATAGTGATTAATGTAGCACCGCCAATTTGCGGTGCTTTTTTTTGTCTGCGTTTTATCGATGGCCGAGCGGCTAGTTCTCCAGTTCTACCATCTCTTTCACGTCAGTACGGTTAATCTGCTGTTTGTTGCCGTTAGCGTCCTTGTACGAAATCATTCCCGTTTCATCATCGGTCTTTGGCTTACCATCAGACACGATTGTCCGACCATCGTTGGTGTGCATAACATAGTTCGAACCAGAACAGGCGCTCAGGGCAAAAGTCAGCATACAGGCAGAGATAATGGCGGCAGTCTTTTTCATATTCTTCTCCTTAAAGCGATTTATGCTAGATAAAACGAATTTCATAACAGGCAAAAATATTCGCCCAACATTATCTAGCATAAGACACTGGTCTGATTTCACCAGGATATCCAGAGGATTCCGATGCTTAGGGTTACCCTTGTGCCAGCGCCCTTTTTGCGCCACGATCGGGGTATTGAACTGAGGAATCCCATGAACGCTTTTAACCCCGCGCAGTTTCGCGCACAGTTTCCCGCACTCAATGATGCTGGCGTCTATCTCGACAGTGCCGCCACAGCGCTCAAGCCGCAGACGGTTATTGAAGCTACGCATCAGTTTTATAGCCTGAGCGCCGGGAACGTCCATCGCAGCCAGTTTGCCGAAGCCCAGCGCCTGACCGCCCGCTATGAGGCCGCACGGGAAAAAGTCGCCCGTCTGATCAACGCGCCGGATGACAAAACCATCGTCTGGACCCGCGGCACCACGGAGGCCATCAATATGGTGGCGCAAAGCTACGCGCGCCCACGCTTGCAGCCGGGTGATGAGATCATCGTTAGCGTGGCAGAACATCACGCCAACCTCGTTCCCTGGCTGATGGTCGCCCAGCAAACCGGGGCCAGGGTGGTCAGGCTGCCGCTCAACGCGCAGTTACTTCCTGATGTTGAGCGTTTGCCCGAGCTCATCACCCCGCGCAGTCGCATACTGGCGCTGGGACAGATGTCTAACGTCACTGGCGGCTGCCCGGATTTAGCGCGTGCGATTACACTTGCCCACGCGGCAGGAATGGTGGTGATGGTAGACGGCGCCCAGGGTGTGGTGCATTTTCCCGCCGACGTTCAGCAGTTAGATATTGATTTCTATGCCTTCTCGGGCCACAAGCTGTATGGTCCAACCGGCATTGGCGCACTGTACGGTAAGCCTGAGCTACTGGACGCAATGTCACCCTGGCTCGGCGGTGGCAAGATGATTAGCGAGGTCAGCTTTGAGGGGTTCACCACTCAGGCAGCACCGTGGAAGCTGGAAGCGGGTACGCCTAACGTTGCCGGAGTCATCGGCCTGAGCGCGGCGCTGGAATGGCTGGCGGATCTCGACATTGTTCAGGCCGAGAGCTGGAGCCGTGGCCTGGCGACGCTGGCGGAAGATGCGTTGGCAAAACGGCCTGGATTCCGCTCCTTTCGCTGTCAGGATTCCAGCTTGTTAGCCTTTGACTTCGCCGGGGTGCACCACAGCGATATGGTCACGCTGCTGGCCGAATATGGCATTGCGTTGCGTGCAGGACAGCACTGCGCACAGCCGCTGTTAGCAGAACTTGGCGTATCAGGCACCCTGCGCGCCTCATTTGCACCTTATAATAGCCAAAGTGATGTGGATGCGTTGGTCACAGCCGTTGACCGCGCGCTGGAAATATTGGTGGATTAATGACAACTCCTCTGCTCGCCGGACACCCGTTTGGCACAACCGTAACCGAAGAGACATTACGCAATACCTTTCTCCCACTCAACCAATGGGAAGATAAATACCGTCAGTTGATCCTGCTCGGTAAGCAGCTTCCGGCTCTGCCGGATGCGCTGAAGGCACAGGCCAAAGAAATTGCCGGATGCGAAAACCGCGTCTGGCTGGGGTATACCCTGCAGGATAATGGCACCCTGCATTTTTTTGGCGACAGCGAAGGACGTATCGTGCGCGGTCTGCTGGCGGTTTTACTCACCGCCGTCGAGGGCAAAACCGCCGCCGAGTTACAGACGCATTCGCCAATGGCGTTCTTTGATGAATTGGGTTTACGCGCGCAGCTTAGCGCCTCGCGCAGCCAGGGGTTGAATGCGCTCATTGGGGCAGTTCAGGATGCCGGATGGCAACGCTGATGCGTCTTATCCGGCCGACAACGCCACACAAACCGTAGGTCGGATAAGCGTAGCGCCATCCGACACAATCAGGGTTGACGCGCGGCTTTCGCCATCATCTTCTTCAGTGCGTGAGACACGGCAACAAAGCCAAAGGTTGCGGTCACCATGGTGGCCGCGCCAAATCCGGATGCACAATCCATACGTTTCGGCCCTTCCGCCGTCGCCTTCATAGCACACACGGAGCCGTCAGCCTGCGGGTACACCAGCGCTTCGGTCGAGAACACGCAGTCCACACCCAGCTTGCCTTTACTGTTCTTCACCACGCCAAAATCGCTTTTTAGCCGCTCACGTAACTTCGCCGCCAGCGGATCCTGAATGGTTTTTGCCAGATCAACGACCTGAATCTGCGTGGGGTCGATCTGCCCCCCCGCGCCACCGGTGGTGACCAGCGGAATTTTATTGCGTCGACAGTAAGCAATCAGCGCCGCTTTCGGGCGCACACTGTCGATAGCGTCAATGACATACGAAAAGCCCGCGTTCATATACTCAGCAACATTATCTGGCGTGACAAAATCGTCAACAACATTAACCCGACACTCAGGGTTAATCTGGCGTATCCGCTCGGCCATCACCTCGGATTTCGCCTGCCCGACGGTATCTCGCAGGGCATGGATCTGACGGTTAGTATTGGTGACGCACACATCATCCATATCGATGAGCGTAATCGAGCCAATACCAGTACGCGCCAGTGCTTCCGCCGCCCACGAGCCCACGCCACCAATCCCGACCACGCAAACATGCGCCCCGGCAAACAATTGCAGGGCATTTTCACCATACAGACGCGCGGTGCCACCAAAACGCTGACGCCAGGCGTCGCTTATTACCACTGACATAGAACCTCAGATATAGAAAACAAAAAGAGCGGACAATGCCGCCCTGAGTGTCGTTTCATAGCCGGATGGCGCTTCGCTTATCCGGCCTACGCGCTAATTTGTAGGCCTGATAAGGCTAGCCGCCAGGCAACTAGCCGCTAAATACGTTACCCGCGCTGCCGGATGACTTCAGCACCCAGACGCGACCATAGTGATTATACCAACCTGCGCGATGTCCGGCATCGGCACCGATACCCTGGTAGATATCAAAGTGCTGGCCTTTGATAGCGCCACCGACATCCAGTGCCACCATCAAGCGCAGTTCATACTGACCGGTAAATTTGCCGTTATTATCCAGCAGCGGGACTTCTGCCAGTAACGTCGTACCGGCTGGAATAATGCTGCGATCGGAAGCAACCGATGCGCGGCCAATCAGCGGCACTGCGCTGGCACCTTTAACCGGAGCATAAGATTGTGGTTTAAAGAAAACGAACGACGGGTTTTGCTCCAGCAGCTCACGTACTTCGGCTTCGCTGTGCGTTTCGCCCCAGTGGCGGATCGCCTGCATCGACATATCTTCTTTCTTCACTTCGCCACGGTCGATCAGTACTTTACCAATACTGCGGTAGGCATGACCGTTTTTCCCGGCATAGCTAAAGAAGTTAAGCGGGCTGCCATCGCCAAAGTCGATATAGCCGCTGCCCTGCACATCCATAATGAAGTTATCCATCAGGGAGTTGCTGTAGGCCAGAATATAGTTGTCACTCAGCGCCCCGGCGTAGATTTCAGCACGCGTTGGTAAGCGTCCGCGTTTTGGCGGCATGCGGTAGATAGGGTACTGAAATTCCCCCTGACGCGTATGGCGCGCCTGGATGACCGGCGTGTAGTAGCCGGTGAACTGGACGTTACCATAGTTATCCGCCCCTTCCATTTGCCAGGCATCAATACCAAACTGGCGCATACTGCGCGTATCACCGCCCGCGCGTAACCATTCCTGGATCGCGTTGTAGATGTTGCTCTGATTGCCATATAAACGCGGTGAGGAACTGCGGATCTGATTTACCTGCTCGGCAAAATCACCGGCATTGATCGGTGCGCCAACCGCATCGGGCTGATTCACCAGTGAGAAAGGCTGGGTCAATTTCCCGTCTTTATACTGCTGCCCACGATCGGTGGGTTTAGAGGAACACGCGGCGAGCATCACGACTACCGCCCCCGCCAGAAGATATTTTGCCCAACGTCCTTTCATTGTTCTCGTCTTAAGTTGCCTGAATGCGAGATGAAGATAACAAACCCCTGAACCTAATGAAATGCGAATACATACCTCAAGACAAATTTTGAACAAAAAATAGACCGAAATGCGTTGTTTTTGTTCATTTTCATCCTAAAACAGTGATCCACGTAAAAAAAGGTTGCATGAAATCGTTAGCAGAGTATAGTGCGCATCC
>NZ_SZWV01000037.1:29616-34217 GCF_005280945.1 Citrobacter sp. wls718 | reverse complement strand
CGGGCTCATAACCCGAAGGTCGTCAGTTCAAATCTGGCCCCCGCAACCAATTAAAATTTGATGTAAGATTTTTGCGAAGTAGTTCGAATCACAAATACAAAGCAAAAAGACGGACGCGGGGTGGAGCAGCCTGGTAGCTCGTCGGGCTCATAACCCGAAGGTCGTCGGTTCAAATCCGGCCCCCGCAACCAATCAAATTTGATAAAATAGAAAGCAGTACGGTGACGCGGGGTGGAGCAGCTTGGTAGCTCGTCGGGCTCATAACCCGAAGGTCGTCGGTTCAAATCCGGCCCCCGCAACCAATACATTAAGCACCCTGACGGGTGTTTTTTTGTTTCTACGGCCCGTAAAAAAAGCGCTTTTCAGCGCTTTTTTGTTATCCCCTTCTTGCCAGCGTCGCCCCATCGGCAAAATACGCTTTGATCCCTGCCAGAATCGACTCCGCCACTTCCTGCTGGAACGTCGCTGTTTTGAGCTTACGCTCTTCTTCAACGTTACTGATAAATGCCGTTTCCACGAGGATAGACGGAATATCAGGGGCCTTCAGTACCGCAAACCCGGCCTGTTCAACCTGGTTCTTATGCAGATTATTCACCTTACCGAGTTTATTCAGTACCGCTTTACCAAACTTCAGGCTGTCGGCGATAGTCAGTGACTGCACCATATCAAACATAGTGTGGTCGACGTAGCGGTCACCACTCTTGCTGACGCCACCAATAAGATCCGAGGCGTTCTGGGTTTGCGCCAAAAATTTTGCGGCCGTACTGGTCGCGCCTTTGGTGGAGAGTGCGAACACCGACGAACCGCTGGGCTGTCGGCTGGTAAACGCATCGGCGTGAATAGAGACAAACAGATCGGCACGCTGTTTCTGAGCTTTAGCCACGCGCACCTTCAGCGGAATGAAGATATCTTCATTTCGCGTCATAAAGACCTTCATGTTGCCTTCTTTCTCAATCAGCGCGCGCAGACGGCGGGCAATTTGTAGCACCACGTCTTTTTCGCGCGTCTTGTATTTCCCCACGGCACCGGAGTCTTCTCCGCCGTGACCGGGATCGAGCATAATGACAATCGGACGATCGCGCCCCGCTTTACCCGGCTGTGGACCACTTTGCGCAGGCGGCACCTGCTTATCCAGATCGCCCTTGTTGTAATCTTCAAGCAACGCCAGCAGAGGATCCTGTACATCCTGGGCATTGGCCGGATAGAGATCCATCACCAGTCGTTCTTTAAAGCCCGCTACCGGTGCCAGCGCAAAAAGCTGTGGCTTCACATTTTGCTTCAGCTCAAACACCATACGCACGGTCTGCGGGTCAAACTGCCCGACTCTTGCCGACTTGATGTACGGATCGTCCGGGCGGATCTGCGTCCCAATACCCTTAAGCACCGAGTTCAAATTGACGCCTTCAATATCTACCACCACACGCTCAGGATTACTCAGGGCAAACTGTTTGTATTTCAGCAGACGATTGGATTCTACCGTGACGCGGGTATAGCTGGACGCTGGCCATACGCGCACCGCAACGACCTGACTCACGGCAGCCAAACCGACCTGACTGACGCTCAAAAGCCACATAGCACCCGCACCTTTCAGTAAACGGCGGCGACTGATTGCTGAATTGGATCCCGACATGCTTCTCCCGAGCAAAAGAAATCTTTAGTAGAGGTAATACGTAAAACGTCCGAATTGACTGGAAACTTTAACGAATGACGCATAATCTGTCATCTACAAAAGGGTAAACATTCTTTTTATATTCACGGCATTACTGGGAAAAATCTTTAGCAGGAATAAAAATTACGCTTGCGCACAACGCGAAAACAGAATAAAAATACACAAATTACGAATAACCATGCAATAGAGGTGTGCCGTGGTGAAGGAGCGTAGAACCGAGCTGGTACAGGGATTCCGCCATTCTGTTCCCTATATCAATACCCATCGGGGAAAAACGTTTGTCATTATGCTGGGCGGCGAAGCCATCGAGCATGAAAATTTTTCCAGTATCGTCAATGATATTGGACTCCTTCATAGCCTCGGCATTCGCCTGGTTGTGGTGTATGGCGCACGGCCACAGATTGATGCCAATCTTGCTGCGCATCATCATGAGCCGGTGTATCACAAGAATACGCGCGTGACCGACGCCAAAACGCTGGAGCTGGTCAAACAGGCAGCTGGTCTGCTCCAGCTTGATATTACTGCACGCCTGTCGATGAGCCTGAACAATACGCCCTTACAGGGTGCGCACATCAACGTGGTCAGCGGGAATTTTATTATCTCCCAGCCGTTGGGCGTGGATGACGGCGTCGATTACTGCCACAGCGGGCGCATTCGTCGTATTGATGAAGAGGCGATTCACCGCCAACTGGACAGCGGCGCCATTGTTCTGATGGGACCTGTCGCCGTTTCCGTGACCGGCGAGAGCTTTAACTTGACGTCTGAAGAGGTCGCCACTCAGTTAGCCATCAAACTGAAGGCGGAAAAGATGATCGGCTTTTGCTCCTCGCAAGGGGTCATTAACGATGATGGCGATATTGTGTCTGAACTGTTCCCCAACGAGGCCCAGGCGCGCGTTGAAGCCCAGGAAGCGATCGGTGACTACAGCTCCGGTACCGTGCGCTTCCTGCGGGGTGCAGTCAAAGCCTGTCGTAGCGGGGTACGCCGCTGCCACCTGATTAGCTATCAGGAAGACGGCACGCTATTGCAAGAACTGTTCTCACGTGACGGGATTGGGACGCAAATCGTGATGGAGAGTGCCGAGCAGATCCGTCGCGCAACCATCAATGATATCGGCGGGATCCTGGAGCTGATCCGCCCGCTAGAGCAGCAAGGTATTCTGGTTCGCCGCTCGCGCGAACAACTGGAAATGGAGATCGACAAGTTCACCATTATTCAGCGCGATAACCTGACCATCGCCTGTGCCGCGTTGTACCCTTTCCCGGAAGAACGAATTGGCGAAATGGCCTGCGTGGCGGTGCATCCGGACTATCGTAGTTCGTCGCGTGGCGAGGTTTTGCTGGAGCGGATCGCCGTGCAAGCCCGACAAATGGGGCTCAGCAAGCTGTTCGTGTTGACCACGCGCAGCATTCACTGGTTTCAGGAGCGCGGCTTTACCCCGGTGGATATCGACCTGCTACCGGAAAGTAAGAAAGAGATGTACAACTATCAGCGGCGGTCAAAAGTGCTGATGGCAGATTTGGGATAGAGGTCGTTGCCGGATATGGCATAAATGCCTTATCCGGCCAACAAAACCTACTCTGTAATGCCGTCATTAAACAGCGCAGACAGCCCGCTGCGACGTTCCGTGCGAATAGCAACAGCCGCAGTTAATATCCGCTCATCGGCGTACAACGACAGGCGGCGGCGCGCGCGGGTAATGGCGGTATATACCAGTTCGCGGGTGACAACGGGCGAGTGCTGGCTAGGCAAAATCAACGCCGCATGATCAAATTCAGACCCTTGCGATTTGTGAACCGTCATCGCCCAGGTGGTTTCATGTTCCGGCAAACGGCTGGGCTGCACCGACTTGATGGACCCATCCGGCAAAGCGAACCATACCCGCAGCCCCTGCCCACGATCGAGCGCAATACCGATATCTCCGTTAAACAGCCCCAGCGAACTGTCATTACGCGCAATCATTACCGGTCGCCCCTCGTACCAGCGGGTATGCGCGGAACGCTGGATTTTACGTTTTTGTACCATCACCTGTTCAAGGCGTTCATTCAGTCCGCTTACGCCGAATGGCCCTTCTCGCAGGGCGCACAGCAGCTGATATTCATTAAATGCCTGAATGACAGCCCCCGGCTCTGCGCCTTCGCGCAACAACGTCAGGTAGCGGCCATATCCGGCTAACGCCTCTTCAAGCATAGCGACATAGTCTTCCCCGCTGCGCAGGGTACGTTTTTCAATATCGCTAAATCCCTGCTGGAATACCGTTTTCAGCGCGGCTTTATCACCGCGATTAATCGCCGACGCCAGCTGGCCGATACCGGAATCACTGCCGAAACGGTAGCTTTTTTGCAGCAGACAGAGGCTGTCCCGCAAAGAGGCGGCCTGGGTGCCCACGCCCGCCGGAATGGTGCTGCCGGTCAGCCGACTCAGCTGTTTTGCGCGTTCGGGGGTAAACCCGGCATTCACAAAGGCACAGATATCCCCCAGCACCGCGCCCGCCTCAACGGACGCCAGCTGGTCGCGATCGCCAAGAAAAATCACCCGCCCGTGCGGCGGTAGCGCATCAATCAGGCGTGACATCATGGGCAAATCAATCATCGAGGCTTCATCCACCACCAGCACATCAAGATGCAGGGGGTTGCCCGCATGATGGCGCAGGCGCTGGCTGCCGGGCTGCGCACCCAACAGCCGATGCAACGTACTGGCATCATCCGGAATGCGTTTCTTTTGCTCATCGGTCAGCGGCAGCTCACGCAGTGCAGCGCCCAGCGATGCGGTCAGACGCGCCGCCGCTTTTCCCGTCGGTGCCGCCAGGCGAATACGACAGCGCTCGCCGTCGGTCATCTGAATCAATGCCGCCAGCAGCCTCGCAACCGTGGTGGTTTTACCGGTGCCCGGTCCGCCGGAGATCACCGATATACGGCGAGTCAGCGTCACG
>NZ_SZWV01000037.1:28738-29595 GCF_005280945.1 Citrobacter sp. wls718 | reverse complement strand
ACGTGGGCGGCGTCCAGTTCGCCGCCACTTTTTGCCAGTTAACGCCCTCTTCTGTTCGCGGAAAAAGCGTCTCCAGCGTCTGGGCCAGCCGCGACTCATCGACGTCGATGGCCAGGTTAACTTCACTGAAAAAGCGGGCGACCGTACGTTCGTTATTCCACATCCGGTTCAGGTACAGGCGATCGCCGTACAGCACCAACGGAGTGGGACGCTCGCCGCGACTCACCGCCACGGAGGCCAGCAGGCATTCAGTCCAGTCTGCTGGTTCACCCGCTTCGCTAAGCCAGGCGCTCAGCAGAGGATGGGCGTCTTCGCTTAAGGATAAACGGGAAAGCGGTAAACAGACGTGTCCCTCACCCGCTTCACGACTGAGTAGCGCCGCTGCCAGCGTGACCGCAGGGTTATCGTTACCGGCAACCGCCAGCGCAAACTGGGCATCCAGCGCCCGGAGCTGCTTTTGCTCTACCGCCTCCAGTAATCGCGTTTGGATTGTCATAACGCCTCCTCCAGTGTCGCACCGGCAAACATCTCGTCCATCAAAGCGACCAATTCTGCGTCAGGTCGGGTCGCGTAAATCCCCTGCTGCGGTTGTTCGCTGTCAACGCCGCGCAGGAAGAGGTAGATGACGCCGCCAAAATGACGTTCATAGTCGTAGTCTGCAATGCGATGACGTAAATAGCGATGCAGTGCCAGGGTATAAAGCTGATATTGCAGATCATAGCGATGCGCCTGCATGGCAGCGGCCATCGCCTGCTGGGTGTACGCCGTACTGTCTTCACCCAGCCAGTTAGACTTGTAGTCGAGCAGGTAATAACGCCCCTGATGACGAAACACCAGGTCGATAAACCCTTTCAGCA
>NZ_SZWV01000037.1:17228-28677 GCF_005280945.1 Citrobacter sp. wls718 | reverse complement strand
GCCCGCCGAGAGCGGGTCATACTGGCGGATCAACGCATCCAGTTGGCTGGCAATCAGCGGCTGCGAAATCGGCAGATAAAACTCCATCTCCACCTGTTTTTCATGCGCTGAAAGTGCGCTCAGACTCACGCCAGTTTCGTTGAGCGGCGCATGCAAAATGGCCTCCAGCCACGGGGTCAGAACCGGCGCCCAATGTGCGTCATACCCGCCAAGCGCGAGTTGTTCCTGCACCCAAAGCGGGTCCACCGGCTGGGTAAAATCAAGCGCTTCAAACAGGCTATGCAAAAATGTTCCCGGTGACGCCCCACGCGGGAACTGGTGCGGCGTGAGTCCGGATTCCACAATCGCTTCACCGACGCCCGCCGCATCAACGTCCAGCCGGGGGATCAGATCCTGCGCGATACCGTGCCCGCGCTGTTGCAGGCCGGAATAACTGGTAACGCGCCAGTTATCGCCTGGCAGGCGCGGCAGCGTCCGCGCGCTCAACGGCTCGCAGCTTTCTTCAGCAGAAAGCCAGCGTTCGGTGTCCGGTTCATCAGGGACCCGACAGGCAATATCGTCACTACAAAGCGCATCAATGGCGGCGCGCAGTCCGGCAGCGTCCATCGGCTCGCCTTTTTGCAACAGACGGCCCAGCGCGCTTTGATGCACATCGGTGTCACCTTTTTTATCTCCCCGGCGGCGTACCAGCGGCGCAACGCCAAGGCTGCAGTGCCATACCGAACGGGTCAGCGCGACGTAGAGCAGACGCAGGTCTTCCGCCAGACGTTCAACCTCAGCCAGCTCGATGCTCTCATCAGCCTGGCTGAGATCCAGCACCGCTTCAAACGAACGGCGATCGTGATAGAACGCCTGATCCTGCACGCGAAAATGAGTGATGAAAGGCAGCCAGACCAGCGGGTATTCCAGCCCTTTCGATTTGTGAATAGTGACGATTTTGACCAGGTGCTTATCGCTTTCCAGCCTGAGCTGCTGGCTGGATGCATTGCTGTCCGGCTCAAGAATATGCTGGGATAACCAGCGCACCAGCGCATGCTCGCTTTCCAACTGCGAACCGGCTTCCTGTAGCAGCTCGCTGATGTGTAAAATATCAGTCAGGCGACGCTCGCCTCCCGCCGTTGCCAGCAGGTTTTCCGCAATCTGACGCGCCGACATCAGCGCGCGAAGCATCGGCATCACGCCGCGCTTGTGCCAGAGCTGACGGTAGCCGTCAAACTCCTCGACTACCGCATCCCAGGCATGCTCATCATTATTGAGCGTTTCGATATCCTGCGCATTCAGCCCCATCATCGACGTTGCCAGTGCGCTACGCAGCGTATTTTCACGCTCCGGCGTCATCACCGCCTGCAATACCCACAGCAGTTCCTGCGCTTCGAGGGTTTCAAAGACGCTATCACGGTTGGAAAGATAGACCGACGGGATCGCCAGTTGCGTCAGCGCATCGCGGATGAGCGCTGCCTCCTGGCGACTGCGCACCAGCACGCTGATATCCGACGCGCGTACCGGTCGTGATGTTTTAGCGCTCGTCAGAAGCGCCTTGCCCGCGTGTCCGGCTTTCAGCCAGTCACGAATTTGCGTCGCACAAACCCGGGCCATGTAATTCTGATAGTCACCGACACCGCAACTTTCCCCGTCCATCAACCACATGTTGATCGCTGGCTGTGTTTCACCGTTCAGGACAAACCGCAACGACTGATTTTTTTCGGCGGATTTCACCGGACTAAAGGGGATTTCGCGGAACATAAAGGCGTCGGTCATCTGGCTAAACAGCGTATTCACACCATTAACCATGCCAGGCGCCGAGCGCCAGTTGGTGTCGAGCGTGTAGTGCGCGCTCACTTCGCTGCGCGCCTTCATATAGGTAAAAATATCCGCGCCGCGAAACGCGTAAATCGCCTGTTTCGGGTCGCCAATCAGCAGCAGGGCCGTATCCGGCTGATGCTGCCAGATACGGCGGAAAATGCGATATTGCTGCGGATCGGTGTCCTGGAATTCATCAATCATTGCCACCGGAAAACGGCTACGGATGGCTGTCGCCAGTGCGTCGCCGCTTTCACTGCGCAGCGCCGCATCGAGACGACTGAGCATATCGTCAAAACCCAGCTCACCGCGTCGACGTTTTTCTGCAGCCACCGTTTCGCGGATCTCCGCCAGTGCCCGTGTGATCACCAAGTCGCGAATAGTCAGCGGCTCAGCGAGCAGTTCATCAATGGCAACAAAAAGCGGATGCTGTGGCGTGATGCCGCCCGCTTTGGTACGTTCTTCCAGAAAACGCTGGGAGAATTTTTCCAGGGCATCCGGCAACTGATAACTTTGCGTTTCTTCCTGCGCCCAGGCGCTTATCTTCTCAATCCACTTACCCTGATTACCCCGGTTAAATTTACGTCTGTCGATCCCCGAGGCTTCCAGCAATCCGTCCAGCTCATCAACCGAATCGCACCATTGCTGCTTGATTTGGTTGATGCGTGCGAGGATTTTTTCGTGTCGGGATGCCAGCGTTTCATCTGCTGACGGCGGTGCTTTAATGACCGGCGCTTCCCCTTGCAAGTAGCGATCGATATCCCTCAACAGCGCCTGCGGCCCTTTCCACGTTTCAAAAACCACCTGCGCAATATCGCGAGACAGCGGGTAGCAATGCCGACGCCAAAAGTCCGCGCAGGCCTGATAACGCAGCAGTGATTCATCTTCAATCAGCTGTTGTTCAAACAACATGCCGGACTCAAAGGCATTGAGACTGAGCATGCGCTGACAAAAACCGTGGATGGTAAACACCGCCGCTTCATCCATCTGTCGTTCAGCCAGCAGCAGCCACTGCGCGGCCTGCTTTTTATCGGCAATTTCATCTAACAGACGGACGTACAGCGGGTTTTCGGTGGTTTCACGCAGGCAAGCAATGCGCAGTTCATGGATGTTGCTACGAATACGTCCACGCAGTTCTTCAGTGGCCGCCTCCGTAAAGGTGACCACTAATAGCTCTTCGACGGTCAGCGGACGGGGAAAGGCGGCAGAGCCGCCCAGTCCAAGCAGTAAACGTAAATACAGGGCGGCGATGGTAAAGGTTTTACCGGTGCCTGCGGAGGCTTCAATCAGACGCTCGCCCGTCAGGGGCAAGCGGAGAGGATCAAGGGACTCAGCGGCATCATTCATTCTTTTCACTCATCAGGGGTAAGGTTTGCTGCAACGCGCTGACGGTCTGCCACACTTTCCAGCCTTCCGGGTGCACATAGTCTGCTTTCCCGTTCTGACTGCCGGAAACCTGTGACAGTATCGCCATGCCTTGCGGCTCAACCACCGCCTGATGGAAGAAATCGGCAAGCTTTTGCGGCGTCAGCAGTTTAATCTGAGCCACGATTTTATCACGTGAATCGAAGCGCATATTACCCCGATCGAAATCTTTGCTTAACTGCGAAGCTTCTGCCCCTAACGTTTGCGGCGCCTGCAGCATTTGCGCAATGATAGCCTGCTGAATTTGCGCGAACTCATCGGCTTTCATCGCCCGCAGCTTCGCTTCCGCCGTGGGGAAAAATGCTTTGTAGCGGTCCCACAAATAAGACGGCTGCTTGTCACTGCTTTGCAGCAGGAAGCCCATCCCCCACTGACGGCCTACGCTCATCGGGAAGGCAAATACGGCATATCCCAACTGCTCTTCGGTACGCAGCTGATTGTAGAACCACGGCTGCACAATCTGTCCTAACATGGCGCTGTAGGCTGAGCTGGTGTATTCATCGTAGCCGGTGGGGACAAATACCGCCGCCAGCGCGGAGTCTGTACTGCTGCCCGCTTTTTCAAAGATAACGGACTGCTTTTTGTCCACCACCACATCTTTGTTACGACACCACTCCGAGCCGTTAGCACCCAGCTGTTTCTGGATGTCCCGCGCCATGGTCTTCGCCTGCGCCTCGCTCATATTACCAATCACGAGGAATTCAGGTCGCGCCCCGGCTTTTAACGTGTCACGGTAGGTCATCACCTCATTTAAGGTAATAGAAGGCAGCAACTTACGGCGCTCATCACGCGAGAAGTACGGCACCTGAGAAAGCATCTGTACCGGCATAATCGCCTGGTCGTAGGCTTTGCCTTTTTCCGCAGAGTCCATCATCTGCGCGTACCAGGATTTCGCCTGTTCCAGTTGTTCCTCCGTAGAGGTATAGCTGAAATAACCGCTCAGCAGCGCCTGAAAAAGCTGCGGTAAACGTTGCGTATAACCGTTAGCGTTGAGCATTAAACCGTTGTTGGCGTTGGTCGAGAAGCCAATACCGCCCACCGCAGCCTGATTACTCAACTGGTCAAGCGCAATGCCTGCCAGGTAATCGTTAAGCGCGAATAACACCTGGTTTTTGGCACTGTCCATCGCCTTCGGGTTACGCAGGATCACGCTGACGTCGGCCTTCGGCTCAGTGGCAAAATACTGGCTCGGCGCATAGACCACGCGTAAATCCGGCTCATCGACGATCAGATCCGGACGCGCATATTTTTTATCCGCTTTAATCAGCGTGAAATCGTCAGGAATATAGGGGTTTAACTCCGGCAAAGACAGCGCAATGCCCTGCGCTTTTTGCTGCCAGTCAGCGAATGTTTTATCGCTTATTTTATCGACCTGATAAGGCGCATCAACAAAGTATGCGGTTTTGTTGTGCGGCTCTTTCGGGCTGATGTACCAAATACGCGCGTTCTGCGGCGTCATCATCGCCAGACGCTGCTGCACGGCTTTCGCATCGTACTGGTCGGCAATATTTACCGCATCCAGCGTATGTTCTACCGGAACGCGGATCATGGTATCTGCCAGCCATTCCACATAGTCCATATCACGGGTGATGGACGGATAGCGGAAGTCGAGATCCAGCACGTGCGCCAGTTCGTCGAAATAACGTTTATCGACGCCTTTATCGCGTAACAGGTTGAGATAGCTAAAGATGGCCGCGACCACTTCATCGCGATTCGCCAGGCCTTTGTCGGTTAAGGTCGCGGAAATGGCTAATACACCGCTGTTACCGTTGACCACCGGGTCAGAGTCCGCACGGATGCCTTCCACTAATCCCTGCTTTTGCAGCCAGTCAGACAAGGTACCTGGGCTGCGGTTGCCAATCAGGTACGTCACCAGCTCATCGGTTTTACTGCGAAACTGTGCGCTATTGTTATCAATACGAAACTCAATGCGCAGCACTTTACGCGGCATCGCCGGGACATAGTGGATTATGATGCCCTTTTGCGCGTCGGTAACTACCGGGACGGTGATTTCCGGCTTTTCGATATTTTTGTTCGGCACCCGTCCGAAGGTATCAGCGGCTATCCGCGCCAGTTCTGGCAGCGGTTTATTGCTGTAAACTACCGCCTTCATCACGTTTGCCGAGTAGTACTTTTCATGAAACGTCTGTAAAGCCTGCAGCACCGGATTACCCGGCTTGTCGCTCAGCGTTTGCAGGTTACCGCCGGAGAAGCGCGAGCCCGGGTGCGCCGGGTTGATGGTCTCGGCACTCACCTGCGCCATACGCATACCGTCACGGGTACGCGCCAGCGTCAGCTCAGAGTTAACGGCATTACGCTCGCGATCGGCATATTTTTTATCCAGCAACGGTTCGGCAATGGCGTCCGCCAGACGATCCACCGCCCCGAGCAGCGCGTCGTTTTCAACTTCAAGATAGAAAGCCGTGCGATAAGGCGCCGTGCTGGCATTGTGGCTGCCGCCGTGCATTTTAAGGAATTCCGCTAAGCTATCCGGCTGCGGGTATTTTTTCGAGCCCATCAGGCACATGTGTTCGAGGTAATGCGCCAGCCCCTGATGATCGTCGGGATCTTCCAGAGACCCAACGGGCACCACCAGTGCGGAAAGGGATTTCACGGCCTGGGGATCGGATACCAGCAACACGACCATGCCGTTGTCCAGGCGCACGGCCTGATACTGGCGGGTGTCTTTATCGCTTTTACGGATGGTTTCAGCTAAGGGCTGCCAACCGGTATCTGCCTGACTTACGGGCGCCCAAAGGGCAACGAACAACAGTATTGCGCAAAACCAGGTGCTGCGGGGCATTCACAAACCTCATCATTAACGTATTCACCTGTTCACAGCAAACCACGCAGAAAGGCGGGGTCTGAACAGGGCAAGACTTTGTGCTGAACGAGTCAGCATCTTATGTGTAAGAATCAGTCCGTGACAGAAAGCGCATCATAGAGGAAGCCATCGAATTGCGCAATTTTTATACAATCATCATGACTGATTAAAGCGAAATAACGGTAACAAAAAGCGCTGAGACTGCGCCACAATGGCCTCTAGCGTATCCGGCTCCAGCTGACGCCACAGGCGTTGATACCAGATATCGTCACCCTCACCGCGTACCATCATGTTGCCTTCATAGGCCTGCAAAAACTTACTACGCGCTTTTTGCCGCGTGTCGTCATCCTCTAACATGGCATCATTTGCGGCGTCATAACAGGTTTTTATCCATGCCCCACCGCTTTCCGGTAGCACCAGTAACGGCGATGACATGCCCTCGCGATACCCGTCAACAAGCTGCGCCAAGTAGCGCATTGCCTGCTCGGCATCCAGTGGAGGAAAACGCCACTCTGCATCTTTACGCAGGAACAGCCGGCTCTCACCCGTTCCACCACTGGCACAATAGACAAGATGTTCCAGCCAAAGTTGCACGCCCTGAGAAACGCTTAACAAAGATGGGCGCCAGCGCAACAAACCGTCCTGCTGAACCTGCGGTAGCCACCCGGTGATTTGCACGCCGTTGCAGTTGAGATCGATCTCCATACTCTGACCCGGCTGGCGACAAGCGATAATACGCTCGGCCAGCGACTGCATTTCCTGGCGCTGGGCATCCCACAGGATTTCGCCAAATGCCCCGTAAGGCAGCGAGCCTGCCGCACGGAAGTGACGGAACAAACGCTCCGCATCATGCTCTTCAACCAGCGTGTTAAGCAGCTGCTGATTAAGCTGATAGCGGGTTAATCCTTCAAGGATAAAGGGTTCCGTCTCCGGTATATCACTCTCTTCAGAGCGGAAGTTCACCTGTAGCCGCATCTGGAAAAAAGCCCGCACCGGGTGTGCCCAAAATCTCTGCAGCGTCTCTAGTGTCAGGATTTCAGGCATGACATATGGCAGTGGTTGCACAAAATCAGTGTGTGCTTTGCCTGTCAGGCTCGCCGCGGGCAGCCACTCCCGGGCATAACTTTGCTGCTCTCCCGGCAGATAGTTTTGTGCGTCAAAAGGCATGCGGGTATGCAAACGGGTTATGTGCGCTTTTACCCGGGCCTCGCTTTCATCACAGGTGAGCGCTTCATCACCCGGCAAATAGTGGCTTTGCCCAATATAGTCCAGCAACTCTTGTACCAGCACCGACGGAAAGCGTTCGCTGTTATCCTGGATTGAACGACCAATGTAGCTGATGTAGAGCGTTTGCTGCGCCGAAATCAGGGCTTCCAGAAACAGATAGCGGTCATCATCGCGGCGGCTTCGGTCACCACGCATCGGCTTTTGGCTCATCAGATCAAAACCCAGAGGCGCAAGCTGGCGCGGATAAACGCCGTCGTTCATGCCCAGCAGACACACTACCTTGAAAGGAATCGATCGCATCGGCATCAGGGTACAGATATTGACCGGACCTGCGAGGAAACGCTGGCTAATGCGTTCCTGATCGAGCCGTTGTGCCAGCTCATCGCGTAACAGCGAAAGCGGCACGGCCTCGCCGTATTTAGCCCCCAGACCTTCAGCGATAATGGCCTGCCACTGATCTTTAATCAGCGTCATTGCTGCTTCGGTATCCACATCCGGTAGGAAGAAATCATTAAGCATGTCGTTGCAAACAGGCAACCACTCTTCCAGCGGACGTTCCTGCGCCAGACCCCGACGCCAGAGATTCAGTTTCATCAACAGCGAAGCCAGATGCCCCACCAGTTCGGCGATCAAACCGCTGGACTCATCATACGGCAGTACGGATTGCCACTCCCCCTGCGCACTTTCCATCGCATAGCCCAACAGCATGCGCGTCAAACCAAATTGCCAGGTGTGTTGGCCTGTCGGCGGCAGTGCCAGTTCACGCACGTTGTCATCGTCAATGCCCCAGCGAATGCCGGACTCATTCACCCATAAGCGGAGATAGCGCAGCCCTTCTTCGTTGATGTTGAAGCGCGCCGCCAGCACGGGAACATCCAGTAATGCCAGCACATCCTCGGAGACAAAGCGGCTGTCCGGCAGCGACAGCAGGCTAATAAACGCCTGTAAAACCGGATGGGACTGGCGCGCACGACGGTCAGAAATGGCATACGGTAAATAGCGATCGGCCGGCGCGCTGCCAAAAACAGCCTGAATAAAGGGGCTGTAGCTGTCGATATCCGCCACCATGACGATGATATCGCGCGGCGTCAGCGTTGGGTCCGCCGCCAGCATCGCCAGCAGGCGGTCATGAAGAATTTCCACCTCGCGCTGTGGGCTGTGGCAAACATGAAACGTTACGCTGGTGTCATTCGGCTCAAGTAAGCGCTTATTATCGCTGCGCGAATACTCCTCCAGATTAACGCCCGCCACGGCCCGGCTTTCCAGTTCAAGGATATCCGACTGAATGTTATGCAAAAGATTGTCAGGCGTGATATCCACAAACGCATCCAGCTCCTGGCTGTTTTCCAGTTCGGAAAGCAGGTAAATATAGTCCCGCCCCAGTTTGCCCCACGAGGCCAGAAGCGGGTTACTGACATCCTGTTCGCCGTCGCTGTTAAACAACTCTTCAGCATTCTGGCTATCACGAAACAGCGGCAGATGACGTTCTTCAAAGCTATGCCGACGCTGACGTGCCAGCAGCTTTGCCAGATACGCGGGGTCTTTAATATCACCCCAGTAGTAACGACATGGATTGGTAAACAGCAGATGAATTTCAATATGCTTCCCCAGCGCCTGCAGGGCCTGAAGATACACGGGCGGCAGTGCGGAAATGCCGCAAATAAAGACGCGAGCGGGCAGCCCCTGCGGACAGCTTGAGGCATTTTCCAGGGTCTGAATAAATCGCTGATATAAATTGGCGCGGTGCCAGCGCTCTTGCCCCAACTCTGCGGTGTATTCCACCAACGCTTTCCACAACGGTGCCTGCCAGGCCTGAGACTCCCCCAATCCTTCAACCTGTTTCCCCGACTCCCACTGCGTCAACCAGTCAGGGCGGTAGACTAAGTACTGGTCAAACAGGTCAGCGGCACGTGAGGAGAGCTGAAACAGCTTACGCTTGTCGGTATCGTCTGTCAGATACTGGCGCAGCAACGTGAACGCCTCGTCATCCAACAACTGCGGCAGCAGCGTCATCAGCTTCCAGCTCATACTCTGCTTGCTGAACGCACTTTCTTTTGGGATATCAGGCAGTACCCGCACAAACATATCCCAGATAAAACTCGCAGGTAGCGGGAAGTCAATATTGGCGGCAATGCCGAACTTCTGTGCCAGGGTCATTTGTAGCCATTGCGCCATGCCGGTACTTTGAACCAGGATCATTTCAGGTTCAAAGGGATCGATGAGCCGGTCGCGCTCAACGATATATTCCATTAACGCTTCCAGCACATCCAGACGATTGGAGTGGTAGACCCTTAACATAGCGGCTCCTGACTACTGACTGTTTGGGCAGTGCAGACGCGTCATTTGACCTTGCCTGCCCAAGGGTGAAGAAAGTTTGACGTTGATGCTGACACATCCCGCCCGCGTTGTCTGCATTCGGTTTACCTGCCAGTTTAACGGCGACGGAAATGCCGTCATTTGGGTTTGCATCCACGCATGACGCCACAGCTGCTGGTACTGACTTCTGATGAGGAAACTGTTCATTAATACCCTTTGATACCCCGACAATGCGGTCACAATCATGACCATAAGCACCATTGCCAGCATCACTTCTGGCAGGCTAAAACCGCGTTGCCGGTTCAGGGTAGCAGGCACAGTGCTGCCTCTCTTAGCGGGCAGAAATCGCTCCAGCCACGTGCGGAAAATACAATATTGCCATCGATAACCTCGCCCTGCCGCCATAGTGACATCCCTTCATAGTCGGTAATAAGCAACACGTTATCCTCGCCATACCATCGCAGACAAACGGCTACATTCGCGGTTGAATCACGCCGGCATTGCACGGCCGGTTGCCGTTGCCAGGACTGCATACGTCCCCATTCCATGGCGGATTGCACCACAGCCTGGTGCTGCAAAGCCTGACTTTCCGTAGCAACGCGCGAAGCAAAACTGGCTTCCTGTTGGCTAAGCCCCTGGAGCAGCAGACCGCCGAGCAGCAGAAGCAAAAGCACCATCGCCAGGGACGATACGCCGCGTTCCCGGTTCACAGGTTAAACCCCGTCACGCTATAGCGCGCTTCAATAACCTTTTGTGGCGCACTTTTGCTGGCTCCGCGCAGACGCAAGGTCAGGATGGGCGCAAATCCGCTGATGTTCTGGCGTTCAACCTGAAATGTCTCAATCAGAACAGCGCCAGGATCGGTCATTTTATCCCAGCCCTTTCCATCGCAGGATGTCGCACCACGCAAGGTTTCCAGCACCTGGTCTTGTAAACGAAAACCTATCTGGTCCGCGTCTTTAGCTGGGGTTGTCTCCCAAATGCCGTTACCGTTAGCGTCCCAACGCGCAATTACGCAATCACCGTGTCCCGATATCACCAGCCCTTCACCGCTACAGTTTCCGTGACAGTACCCTGCCCGCTGGAGATGTTTAGCCACCGTATAGGCTCGCTGCCAGAGTTCATCTTCAAGGGCTAACTGGCGCGTGTTGAGCAATATATCGTGCTGAAGCGCCGGTAAAAAGCGCGCAGCCCCCAGTAGCAAAACGCTGCTGATAGCCATTGCGATCAGCACCTCCAGCAATGAAAAACCGCGTTCGTTTACCGACATACATCTGCTTCATCACGCTCACAAAGCCGAATTCGCCCCCAGCTCGATATCACCACCCACCGTTCACCCGCGGCATTTTTTAGGCCAATATGTCCAGCCCATGCGGTGTTGCGCAGGCCAAAAAAGGCCAGCGATGGCGTGATGTCTGCCATCTCAACATCATCCCAGCGCGGGATTAACACCAACGTAGAAGCGGGCTTACAGGTATTTTGAGCCGCAGCAGAGCTGACCAGACACCATGACGTTCCCTCTCTGATAACGCCGATGACATGGTCACGGTTATGCCAGTTGGCATCCTCGCGCAGTTGCAGCAGGTAGTCCTGCACCTGAACGACGGTTTGCCACAATCGTTGCTGTTGCCGCCAGCGTTGCCAGCCATATAGCCCTGACGCGCTGAGCGTGATGATGATGAGCATTGCCACCAGCGTTTCAATTAGCGTATAGCCCTGTTGTTTTTTCATGCCGCCAGTATGGCGATAAGGAAAATAATCACGAGTGGGGAATTCGGGTTGTTCGGCGAGCTTCGGGGAATATTTGCTTCGTTTCAGCGCATTGCAAAATTTCAGGAATCAGCGTCGAAAAACTGA
>NZ_SZWV01000037.1:0-17177 GCF_005280945.1 Citrobacter sp. wls718 | reverse complement strand
GGTCGTGGCAGGGTAGCGGTCGATTAGATAGCAACCGGCGCTTTAATACCAGGGTGCGGATCGTAACCTTCAATCTCGAAATCATCGAAACGATAGTCGAAGATAGAGTCAGGCTTACGCTTGATGACCAGCTTCGGCAAGGCACGCGGTTCGCGGCTGAGCTGCAGGTGCGTTTGCTCCATGTGGTTGCTGTACAGGTGCGTATCGCCGCCGGTCCAGACAAAATCACCGACTTCCAGATTGCACTGCTGCGCCATCATATGGACCAGCAAAGCATAGCTGGCAATGTTAAACGGCAGGCCGAGGAACACATCGCACGAACGCTGATACAGCTGACAGGAGAGCTTGCCGTCTGCCACATAGAACTGGAAGAACGCATGGCACGGCGCCAGCGCCATCTTATCCAGTTCGCCTACGTTCCACGCAGAAACGATAATACGGCGAGAGTCCGGATCATTCTTCAACTGGTTAAGCACCGTGGTGATCTGATCAATATGGCGGCCATCTGGCGTTGGCCACGCGCGCCACTGTTTACCATAGACCGGGCCCAGATCGCCGTTTTCATCTGCCCACTCATCCCAGATAGAAACGTTGTTTTCGTGCAGGTAGGCCACGTTAGTGTCGCCCTGCAAAAACCACAGCAGTTCATGAATGATAGAGCGCAAATGGCAGCGTTTAGTGGTAACCAGCGGGAATCCTTCCTGCAGATTAAAACGCATCTGATGACCAAAAATGGAAAGCGTTCCGGTTCCGGTACGGTCGTTTTTCTGTGTGCCTTCATCCAGCACTTTTTGCATCAGTTCTAAATACTGTTTCATGATTCCTCAGGAAGCGTGTTGCTGTGGGCTGCGGCGGTACGCCCAAACCATCATAATGATACCGGCGACAATCATCGGGATAGACAGGATCTGCCCCATGCTGATGTACTGTACCCATTCGCCGGTAAACTGCTGATCCGGCTGGCGGAAAAATTCAACGATGATACGAAACGCGCCGTAGCCAATCAGGAACAGACCGGAGACCGAGCCCATCGGACGCGGTTTACGAATGAACAGGTTAAGAATGATAAACAGCACCACGCCTTCCAACGCCATCTCATAAAGCTGAGACGCGTGACGAGGCAGCGAACCGTAGGTATCGAAAATAGATTGCCACTGCGGGTTGGTTTGCAGCAGTAAGATGTCTTCGGTACGCGACCCCGGGAACAACATGCTATATGAGAAGTTCGGGTCAACGCGTCCCCACAGTTCGCCGTTGATAAAGTTGCCCAGTCGTCCCGCGCCCAGACCAAACGGAATCAAAGGAGCAATGAAGTCAGAGACCTGGAAGAACGAACGCTTGGTGCGTTTGGCGAAGATAATCATCACCAGGATCACACCGATGAGACCACCGTGGAATGACATTCCGCCATCCCAGACGCGGAACAGATACAGCGGATTATCAAGGAACAGAGGGAAGTTGTAGAACAGTACGTAACCGATACGCCCACCGAGGAACACCCCGAGGAAGCCTGCATAGAGTAAGTTTTCAACTTCGTTTTTGGTCCAGCCACTTCCTGGGCGATTAGCGCGGCGCGTCGCCAGCCACATCGCGAAAATAAACCCCACCAAATACATCATGCCGTACCAGTGAAGTGCGACGGGTCCAATTGAGAAAATGACCGGATCGAATTCCGGAAAATGCAGATAGCTACTGGTCATCTGTCACCACAAGTTCTTGTTATTTCGCTGAAGTCAGACAGCAATTGATAAGCGCGCCTGTATGATACAGGCGCTCCGAAGGTGCGAATGATAGCACAAGGGGATCACCACGCATGCCGGGAAGATGTAAAAGATCTGTATAGGTAAGCCAGACACCAACAGGGATGCCAGATGAAACAGTGATGATCAGGCCGACAATTCAGACTTACAGCCCCCCGCGAATCAAACCTCCCATACCGCGGCGTTCCATAAATGCCGCCACCTGATGGCGCACTTCCGTCGCCAGTTGCGCTTCCAGGCTGCGCTGTGCCAGCGTTTGCGCTTCATCAAAATCTATGTGGCGCAGCAGATATTTCACTCGTGCCACAGAACGACCGTTCATTGATAAGTGGCGAAAACCCAGACCGATTAAAATGGTCACACACATTGGGTCACCCGCCATTTCGCCGCACAGGCGTAAATCGATGCCGCTTCTCTCGGCTTCCTGGGCAATCATCGCCAACGCACGTAACATCCCAGGATGCAGGCTGTCATAAATGCTGGCGACCCGCGTATTGTTACGATCGACTGCCAGAATATATTGGGTCAGATCGTTGGTACCCACCGAGATAAAATCGACCCTGTTCGCCAGATGCGGCAGCATAAAGACCATCGACGGGACTTCCAGCATGATGCCGATACGAGGTTTCGGGATCGCGTAGCCGATCATCTCTTCCACTTCGCGCCCGGCGCGCTCAATCAAGCGCCGCGCTTCGTCAACTTCATCAATACTGGTGACCATCGGCAGCAAAATACTCAGGTTGCCGGTTGCCGCGTTGGCACGCAGCATTGCGCGGACCTGGATCAAAAAGATCTCCGGCTGATCGAGCGTAATGCGGATCCCGCGCCAGCCAAGGCACGGATTCTCTTCACTGATGGGCATGTAAGGCAGTTGCTTATCAGCCCCGACGTCCAGCGTACGCAGAGTCACCGGCTTGTCGTTAAACATTTGCAGCATGCCCTGATACTGGGCAACCTGTTCTTCTTCTGACGGAAACCCGCTTTGTAGCATGAACGGAATTTCGGTGCGATACAGCCCGATGCCGTCGATCCGGCTTCCCAGTTTTTGCTCGTGTTCCGGACTCAGCCCGGCGTTGAGCATCACCTTAACGCGCTCGCCGCTTTTCAACTGGGCTGGCTGGTTAACGTCATCTTCTGCCAGGCGACTGAGTTCAATCTCTTCACTGATAAGTCGCTGATATTCCTGAATCAAAACCGGTTCAGGATCAACCAGCAGCTCGCCGCGATAACCGTCCACCACCAGCGTACGGCGGTGGAGTACCGACGGCTGGATGTCGGCCCCCATCACAGTCGGAATACCCAGCGCGCGCACCATAATTGCCGCATGGGAGTTGGCAGCGCCGTCTCTGACCACCACACCAACTAGTCGGTCCTGCGGAAGCTCTGCCAGCGTGGTCGCGGAAAGCTCATCTGCCACCAACACGAAACGTTCCGGCCAGGCATTTGGCCCCTGAATCGAATCGTCAAGATGGAACAGCAGACGCTGGCCGAGCGCACGTAAATCCCCGGCCCGCTCTTTGAGATAGTTATCACTGAGGGCGGCAAACTGTTCAGCGAACTTCTCGATAATCGTTTTAACCGCCCACTCCGCCACCGAACCGTTGTCCACTTCTGCAAACAGCTCGCGGCGCAGACGGGTATCGGAAAGCAGGTGCGAGTAAAGATCGAAGATCGCCGCCGTCTCTTTTTGTGCTCCCGCCGTAAAGCGCTTACTGTAGCGGCGGAATTCATTGGCGGCTTCTTCCAGCGCCTCAGTCAGTCGTTCGCGTTCTAGTACCGGATCCAGCGTTGACGCCTGATACACCTGCTCCATCAGCGGCAGCGTGGCATCCTGCCAGCCTTCGGCAATCGCCACGCCGGGTGCGGCAGGCAACGCACGAATGCGCGTTTGCCGGTATTGACCAAACAACGCGGTGAGCTGCGACTGAGAAAGAATGGCGGCCATTTGCGTGGCGAGTGTCACCAGGAATGACTCTTCGCTTTCATCGTACTGGCGCAGTTCACGCTGCTGGACCACCAGCACACCCAATAGCTGGCGGCGCTGAATGATCGGCACGCCTAAGAAGGCGCGGAATCGCTCTTCTTTTACTGAAGGGATGTATTTGAAGCTGGGGTGTTTTTGCGCATCTGCGAGGTTAATTGGTTCCGCCAGCCTGCCAACCAGGCCAACGATACCTTCATCAAACGCAAGCGCAACGGTGCGACCGCGTGGTTTTTTGAGTCCCCGGGTCGCCATCAGGTAATAACAACGTCGGTCGTGATCGGCCAGATAAACCGAACAGACCTCTGTATCCATCGCAAGACAGATGTCGGTAACCAGAATATTCAGCGCCTCATTAAGACGCGGAGCACTGGCCACCTTTTCGACTATTTCGCGCAGGCGGGTGAGCATAATTTGCGTAGCTTAACCTCTTTTACGTCTGTACGCAGGTGCGCTTTGCGGCTTTGGGGTACTCTCCTGAAGCGCCATCACAACACTTGCGAATTCTTTCATCACCCTGCGATAGACATCGCGTTTAAATGACACTACCTGTCGAACCGGATACCAGTAACTCACCCAACGCCAGCCATCGAACTCGGGCGTGCTGCTGGTTTGCATATTGATCTCAGCATCGCTGCTTACCAATTGCAGAAGGAACCATTTTTGTTTCTGGCCGATACAAACCGGCTTCGTGTCCCAACGCACCAAACGTTTCGGTAACTTGTAACGCAACCAGTTACGAGTAGAAGCCAGGATCCGCACATCTTTACGACTGAGGCCCACTTCTTCAAACAGTTCCCGGTACATCGCCTGCTCTGCTGTCTCTCCCGCGTTTATCCCACCTTGCGGGAATTGCCAGGAGTGCTGACCAAATCGCCGGGCCCACATGACCTGCCCCTGGCGGTTACAAATTACTATTCCTACATTCGGGCGGTAGCCATCGTCATCAATCACC
The DNA here is from genome assembly GCF_005280945.1 of Citrobacter sp. wls718. NCBI lineage: Bacteria > Pseudomonadati > Pseudomonadota > Gammaproteobacteria > Enterobacterales > Enterobacteriaceae > Citrobacter > Citrobacter sp. wls718. The sequence goes on along the minus strand of NZ_SZWV01000037.1, from coordinate 12,481 downwards.
GGACTACCTCAACATAAACCTTATATATAAACGATTGTTTCACACTCCTGAGAGGCGGTAAACCACTGTGTTAAGCACACGAGACTCTAATAACAATTGAATAACTCACAGCAAAGGACTGAGTTATAAACAGAGGTAGGCTGAGTTAGGCGATTTTATTCACCTTTTCTGTGGATATAGTTGTGAAGAAGTACGGAATTACTATGGGAAAACCCGGAACAGTCTGAATATGACCTTTGTCACATATAAAAATTAGTCGTCTATATTCATTGAGTTAACATCAAATATTGTCACCTAACGCACAGAAACGTGATGTACATCACGCATACGATCCTCGAGCTGATGAAAGATCAACCAGCGTTGGTTTTATCCACAGATTGTGCCAATAAGTTAGGCACAATTTGTGTGAAAATTCGATTTTCGTCGCACGTCAAGGCTGTAAATTGAAACAGTAGTGGGGGTTTTTCACAGTTATCCCATCTTTCTGTGGATAACATGGTGTAAGATCCTGTTCATTGTCAGTGACCAGAATTGGAAAACCTCATCGGTTGTTGCGCAACTCTTGATTATGAAATTTAAAAATCAATATAAATCAGATAATTGAGTAAAGCTTGTGGAAAAAGATAAACTCTGTCCACTCGGTATAAAATCATTGCTCATTTTTTCGCCTAAGGGTTAACTCAATGTCAGAACTCCAGCCACTGCTTTCTCCCCCTGAATCCGAAGCCATGCTGCTTGCCCAGGCACGGCGGCTTTCGGGCTACACGTTAGGGGAGCTGGCGGCAATGGCGGGGATTGTAACCCCCAACGATTTGAAACGGGACAAAGGCTGGATCGGCGTACTGCTGGAGATCTGGCTCGGCGCCAGCGCGGGCAGCAAGCCGGAGCAGGATTTTGCGGCGCTAGGCGTAGAGCTGAAAACGATCCCTGTGGACAGTCTTGGCAGACCGCTGGAAACCACCTTCGTTTGCGTAGCACCATTAACCGGCAATACCGGCGTAACATGGGAAACCAGCCATGTCCGCCATAAACTTAAACGTGTGCTGTGGGTGCCGGTGGAAGGGGAACGCAGCATCCCGTTAGCCCAACGTCGCGTAGGATCCCCGCTGTTATGGAGTCCGAATGAAGAAGAAGACCGGCAATTACGCCTGGACTGGGAAGAATTGATGGACATGATTGTGCTGGGCCACGTCGAACGCATCACCGCCCGCCATGGGGAAGTGTTACAGCTACGCCCAAAAGCCGCCAATGCGAAAGCGCTAACCGAAGCCATTGGCGCGAATGGTGAGCCAATTCTGACCCTGCCACGCGGTTTTTATCTAAAAAAGAACTTCACGCGCGCGCTGCTGGAGCGTCATTTTTTATTCCAGACGTAATAGGCACAGCCCGGCCTTTCGCCCGCCGCGTTACGCGCCTATAATTAGCGCTTCTTTTTTTTGGCAGGACTTTGTTCGATGTTATTTGCATGGATAACCGATCCTAACGCCTGGCTGGCGCTCGGTACGCTGACGCTGCTGGAGATCGTTCTGGGGATCGACAATATTATTTTCCTTTCTTTGGTCGTTGCTAAACTCCCGACCGCACAACGCAGTCATGCCCGACGTATCGGGCTGGCGGCAGCGATGATCATGCGTCTGGCACTACTGGCGTCTATCGCCTGGGTCACGCGTCTGACCAACCCGCTGTTTGAGGTGTTTGGCGAGGCGATCTCAGCGCGTGACCTGATCCTTCTGCTTGGTGGATTGTTCCTGATCTGGAAAGCCAGTAAGGAGATTCATGAGTCTATAGAAGGTGAAGAAGAAGGGCTGAAAACACGCGTATCCTCGTTCCTCGGGGCAATTGTGCAGATCATGTTGTTAGACATTATCTTCAGCCTGGACTCCGTCATCACCGCAGTAGGCTTGTCCGATCATCTGTTTATCATGATGGCGGCGGTAGTTATTGCCGTCGGCGTGATGATGTTTGCGGCACGCCCGATTGGTGAATTTGTGGATCGCCATCCCTCGGTAAAAATGCTGGCACTCTCTTTCCTGATCCTGGTCGGCTTCACGCTGATTCTGGAAAGTTTCGATGTGCATGTGCCGAAAGGGTACATTTATTTCGCCATGTTCTTCTCTATCGGTGTAGAGACCTTGAACCTGTTGCGCAATAAAAAGAACCCGCTCTGACCCCATCAGTCGCTCTCCTGCAAGGGGAGCGACGACCCACATCACCTTTTCTTCTCACAGATTAAGATTTTACTGCTTTCGCCCGGCATAACTTCGCGTTATTACTAAACTAGTGTCAGACGCAGGCCACGTGAGGATAAATAGATGAAAAAATGGGCAGTTTTAATTTCCGCGGTAGGATTGGCTTTCGCCGTTTCTGGATGCAGCAGTGATTATGTGATGGCGACCAAAGATGGTCGGATGATCCTGACCGACGGTAAACCCGAAATTGATGATGATACCGGTCTGGTGAGCTATCACGACCAGCAAGGCAATGCGATGCAGATTAACCGCGACGACGTATCTCAAATCATTGAGCGTTGATGGTTGAGGTCAGCCTCGCTGCTGGCCTTAACAATTTTGCTTCCCTTTTTCCCTTCCCTCAGCCATTTTTATAATCCTTATGTTGTGATTATAAAAAGGAAACGGCTATGCAATATCACCGTATACCCCACAGCTCGCTGGAAGTCAGTACACTGGGGCTGGGCACAATGACGTTTGGTGAACAAAACAGCGAAGCCGACGCACACGCACAGCTTGACTATGCCGTAGCACAAGGCATCAATTTAATCGACGTTGCCGAGATGTATCCGGTCCCGCCACGCCCGGAAACCCAGGGCCTCACGGAAACCTACGTCGGCAACTGGCTCGCTAAACACGGCAGCCGTGAAAAACTGATCGTCGCCTCGAAGGTCAGCGGGCCGTCGCGTAATAATGACAGCGGTATTCGCCCGAATCAGGCGCTGGATCGTAAAAACATTCGCCAGGCACTGAACGACAGCCTCAAACGCCTGCAAACCGATTATCTGGACCTGTATCAGGTTCACTGGCCACAGCGCCCAACCAATTGCTTTGGCAAGCTGGGCTACAGCTGGACAGACTCCGCTCCGGTAGTCACCCTGCTGGAAACGTTGGAAGCGCTAACTGAATTTCAGCGCGCCGGGAAAATTCGCTATATCGGCGTGTCCAACGAAACCGCATTTGGCGTCATGCGCTATTTACACCTGGCGGACAAACACGACCTGCCGCGCATTGTTACTATCCAGAACCCCTACAGCCTGCTGAACCGTAGCTTTGAAGTGGGATTAGCGGAAGTCAGCCAGTACGAAGGCATTGAACTGCTGGCCTACTCGAGCCTGGGCTTTGGCACATTAACCGGTAAGTACCTGAACGGCGCACAGCCTGCCGGCGCACGCCATACGCTGTTTAGTCGCTTCACGCGCTACAGCGGCGAACAGACGCAAAAAGCCGTCGCCGCCTACGTAGATATCGCCAAACGCCATAATCTGGACCCGGCGCAGATGGCACTGGCCTTTGTGCGTCGCCAGCCGTTTGTCGCCAGCACCCTGCTGGGGGCGACAACAATGGAGCAGCTAAAAACCAATGTCGAAAGTTTGCATCTGACGTTAAGCGAAGAGGTACTGGCAGAGATTGAAGCGGTGCATCAGGTTTATACCTATCCTGCACCGTAACGTGTAGTGCCTGATGGCGCTACGCTTATCAGGCCTACAAAAACAAGCCGTACTGTAGGCCGGATAAGGCAACGCCGCCATCCGGCAACAGCACGTAACAGGCTAATGGCGACGTTGCCAGATCCACAGCGCCGTAATCGCCAGCGCGAACAGCCCGCCAAAGCCAATTCCGATAGCAACTGCCGGAATGCCCACCAGCACCGCCAGCGAGTAAATACCGAGCATCAGCAGCATGGCGCTGTTTTCACCCAGATTTTGCACCGCGATGGCATTACCCGCGCCGACGCTTTTTTTGCCTCGCTCTTGTAGGAGCGCATTCAGCGGCACAACAAAGAAACCGCCCAGCACACCAATAAGCATCAGCAGCCCATAGGACGGCAACAGCGCATGCTGCAGAGATAAGAACAGTACGCCGACGCCAATCAGGATCCCCGCTGGCATACAGCGAGACACTGTCTCCAGCGTGACCAGCTTCGCCGCAGCACCCGCGCCAACAACAATCCCAATTGCCACCATCGCGTTGAGATAGGTCGGTGTGGCGTTATCGGTAATACCCAACACTACCGGCACCCACAGTACCAGCAGAAAACGCAGCGTCACCCCCGCGCCCCAAAACAGACTGGTTCCCACCAACGAGAAGCGCGTTTCACCGTTGCGCCACAGCGAAGACGCCGCGCAGAAGAAGCTGCGCGTCATTTTCCCCAGATGCCACGACTGACCAGGACGCGCGGCGGCCAGTTTCGGGATAGACAGGTTCGCCACCACCGCACCCGCATAGGCCAGCGCGCAAACCGAGAGCGCGGCTATCACATGCCAGTCGGCCAGCACACCGCCAGCCACCGAGCCCAGCAGAATAGCAGCGATGGTTGAGGCTTCCATCAGACCGTTAGCTTTCACCAGTTTATCGCCGGTGGTCAGTTCCCCGAGAATGCCATACTTGGCCGGTGAATACGCCGCCGCGCCAACGCCCACTAGCGTGTACCCCAGAAAAGGGTTAACACCGAAGCAAATACTTGCCGCCCCCAGCAGTTTGAGACCGTTGGCGAACATCATCACTCTGCCTTTGGCAAAGCTGTCCGCCACCTGCCCGACAAAAGGGGCGAAAAGAATGTAAGCACCCACAAACACCATTTGCAGGATCGGCTGGCTCCAGTCCGGATAGAATTGCTCTTTCAGCAACGCCAGGGTGGCAAACAGCAGCGCGTTATCGCCAAACGCCGACAGAAACTGCGCGGCGATAACGGACATCATCCCTTTGGACCAGATTGAAGTGTTAGTGTGTACTGACTCACGCATGTTGTTGTTCCGGTTCATCAACCCAGCTTTTCAGCGTTACAAAGTCCGGCTTACCGCTGCCGAGGAGAGGGAGTTGCTTCAGGTGGCGAATATCACGCGGCACGGCGAGCTCAGGGATGCCGTGGGCCCGCGCATGCTGCAGCAGTTTTTCACGCGTCAGCTCGCTGTCAGTGGTGAACAATACCAGCGCCTCACCTTTGCTGGCATCACTCTTGATAGCCGTGGCGTGCATTTTGTCAGCAGAGACCGCCAGCGCCAGCTGCTCCACCATTTCCAGCGATACCATCTCACCAGCAATTTTCGCAAAGCGCTTGGCGCGCCCCTGAATCTGCACAAAGCCGTTCTCGTCAAAACGCACAATGTCACCGGTGTCATACCAGCCGCGCTCAACCTCGCCCTGTGCATTTTCTGCCGTCGGCACTTCCAGTACACCCGGGTTTTCAACGCGCAAATAGCCGCTCATAATGTTCGGACCTTTCAACTGCAAACGTCCGCCGTCTTCAATGCCTGGAACCGCCAGCAGTCGGGCATCCATACCGGGCAGAATACGCCCTACCGTGCCTGATTTTGCCGCCATCGGCACGTTAATCGACACCACCGGCGCACATTCCGTCACGCCATAACCTTCAAGCACACGCAACCCAAACTTCTCCTGCCACAGTTGCTTTGTGGTGTCCTGCAGCTTTTCAGCTCCCGCTACCACGTAGCGCAGGCGGTGGAAATCATAAGGATGGGCAAAGCGCGCGTAGTTGCCGAGGAACGTCGAGGTGCCAAACAGCACGGTGCAGTTTCGGTCATACACCAGCTCCGGCACAATGCGATAATGCAGTGGGCTGGGATAGAGAAAGACTTCGGCACCGGTCAGGAGCGGCGTAAACAGCCCCACCGTCAGGCCAAAAGAGTGGAACAACGGCAGCGCCGACATAAAGCGATCGTCGGCGGTGAAGTCGGCAATGGTTTTAATTTGCTCGACGTTCGCCAGAATGCTTTTGTGGCTGTGCACCACACCTTTCGGATGGCCCTCAGAGCCGGAGGTAAAGAGGATCACCGCAGCTTCTTCAGGCTGCTGCTTCACCTGAGCCAGGTGCGGCATCAGCAGATGAGAGAAAATCCACACTTTATCGTTAAAGGTAACATCGGCTTTTAAATCTTCCAGGTACACCCAGCGCACCTGGGTAAGCTGTTCCGGCAGATGCCAGAGTTTGCCTTTGTCGAGAAATTGGCGGGAGGTAAAAATCGTTTTGATTTCGGAGGCGGTAATAGCGCTGGTCAGCCCTTTTACGCCCGCCGTGTAGTTCATCATGGCCGGAATACGTCGACGGGCAATAGCGCCAAAAATCACAGCCGCGCTAATCCCCGCATTGGGGAGCATCAGACCAATCTTCTCACCTTCTACGCTGTATTTTTCCAGAATACGGGCAACAAACAGCGTTTTAGTCAGCAGTTTGCGATAGCTGTCTGGGGTAAAGTTAACGTCTTCAATGCAGTTTTTTCCTGCGCCAAAACGGTACTTCGCCGCCAGCAGAGACTCATACAACGTTTCACGCGGTCGTACGGCCATGCGCGCTTCCATCATAATCTGGTGCAGCATTTCACCGGCCATCTTGCGGCGATCGCGGGCGCGCGGCGCTTCTGGCATCGGTAACTGCGTAGGCGGCAGGATATGTAGCTGAATACGCGGGAAGAAACGTCGTTTAACTAAACCTTTCAGGCGGCTAAAGTAGCTCAGCTCAGCGCCCTCAATGCGCACTGGCACCACCGTCGCGCCCGATTTCGCCGCGACAAATCCGGCACCGTCATAGATTTTCATCAATGAGCCGGTGGTCGAAATACGGCCTTCCGGGAAAATAACCACCGGACGTCCCTGCTCAACCAGGCGAACCAGATGCTTAATTGACATCGGTTTAGTGGGGTCTAGCGGCACGAAATCAATCAGCGGGGTGAGCCAGCGCATGTACCATTGCTGGCTGATCGAGGTATAAACCGCAAAGACCGGGCGAATCGGCAAAAACAGCGCCAGCAGCATACCGTCGATAAAAGAGACATGATTGGGAGTGATTAAGACGCGCTCTCCCCGTAGTGCACTGACATCGCCCGTAAGGCGAACGCGGAAAAGCACGCGAAACACATTGCGAAAAAACCCTAATAGCATTTCAACTCCCTGTACCATCAATTATCTAAAGATGAATGGTGGCAGATTATACGAGTTGTGGGGGAGGCGCGACAGGTAAATGGAGTCCGAAAAAAGAGGCGAAAAAAAACCTGCGCATCCGCGCAGGTTGGTGCAAGAGACAGGTACGAAATGCGTACCGAATAATCTCACCAATCAATACCTCTGGGATCTTGATTGTGGTCGCCACCGGGCCGATACGCCAGTCCGAAAACGCAAAGGAATGAACCCAAGTGCAACCAGTTGTGTAAATTATCGCTTACTGTTACAGATGCGCGTAAAGGCAAAAAAAAACCTGCGCATCTGCGCAGGTTGGTGTAAATCTTGTGATCAACCCGAAAGCTGATTTCACCTATCAATACCTCTGGGATCCCAACTCTAGCAATCCTGTCTTTCTCCTCGCCAGCGAACAATCGCAACAGGTCATCGCAAAGTGTAAGCAAAGATTTTCATTCTCTCTTTCTGTCTTACTTCGCTCGTGTGCGCTCACATTTGCGCAGTCCTGATGGGCAATCTGCTTGAACAACCAGCCATTTTCCGTAACACTGACGGAATGTAAGCGTTTACCCACAACAGGTACTATCATGGCGACTATAAAGGACGTAGCCCAACTCGCTGGTGTATCAGTCGCCACCGTTTCTCGCGTGATCAATCATTCTCCTAAAGCCAGCGAAGCCTCCCGCCTGGCTGTGATGAGTGCAATGGAATCACTCAACTACCACCCTAATGCCAATGCGCGTGCGCTGGCACAGCAATCCACCGAGACCGTCGGTCTGGTGGTGGGTGATGTGTCCGATCCATTCTTCGGGGCAATGGTTAAAGCTGTCGAGCAGGTGGCCTATAACACGGGTAATTTTTTACTGATTGGTAACGGCTACCATAACGAGCAGAAAGAACGTCAGGCGATTGAGCAACTTATTCGCCACCGCTGCGCGGCTCTGGTGGTTCACGCAAAAATTATCCCGGACGCGGAGCTGGCGTCATTAATGAAACAAATCCCCGGCATGGTGCTTATCAATCGCATCCTGCCTGGCTTCGAACAGCGCTGCGTTGCGCTTGATGACCGTTACGGCGCATGGCTGGCAACCCGCCACCTCATCCAGCAGGGGCATACGCGCATCGGCTACCTGTGTTCTAACCACAGTATTTCTGATGCAGAAGATCGTCTGCAGGGCTATTACGATGCGCTGGCAGAAAGCAACATCCCGGTCAACGATCGGCTGGTGACCTTCGGTGAACCGGACGAAAGCGGCGGCGAACAGGCGATGACGGAACTGCTGGGACGTGGCAAGAACTTCACCGCTGTCGCCTGCTATAACGACTCAATGGCGGCAGGTGCTATGGGTGTATTAAATGATAATGGCATCGATGTACCGGGCAAAATATCACTGATCGGTTTTGATGATGTGCTGGTTTCCCGCTACGTGCGTCCACGGCTGACGACGGTACGCTACCCAATAGTAACGATGGCAACCCAGGCCGCCGAACTGGCGCTGGCGTTGGCCGACAACCTTCCGGCACCGGAAATAACGCATGTATTCAACCCTACGCTGGTCCGTCGACATTCCGTTTCGACGCTGACAGAATCAGGGAATTCTTCGTCAAAGGATTAATCAGGATAGCGTCATGACAACGATGTTGGATGTTTCTCGTCATGCTGGCGTATCAAAAGCGACCGTTTCGCGTGTGCTGAACGGAACGGGTCAAGTCAAAGAAAGCACGCGCCAGAAAGTCTTTAATGCCATGCAGGCCTTAGACTACCGCCCTAATTTTTTGGCGCGTTCGCTGGCAAATCGCACCAGTAACAGCATTGGCCTGGTGGTTTCCACATTCGATGGCTTCTACTTTGGCCGTCTGCTGCAACAGGCTTCACGCCAAACCGAATCCCACGGCAAACAGCTGATCGTGACCGACGGCCACGATACGCCGGAGCGCGAACAGGAAGCGGTACAAATGCTGGCCGACCGCCAGTGCGACGCCATTATTCTTTACACCCGCTATATGAGCGAAAAAGCGATTATGTCGCTGATGCATAGCATTAATATGCCGCTGCTGGTCATTAATCGCGATGTCAGCCAGGCCCGCGACCGGGCAATTTTCTTTGAACAAGAAAATGCGGCCTATCAAGCGGTAAGTTACCTGATTTCACAAGGCCATAGCGATATAGCCTGTATCACCGTCCCGCACCATACCCCGACCGGTAAGTCACGCCTGATGGGTTATCGTAAGGCGCTGGAAAAGCACGGTATTCCATGGGATCCCACGAAAGTTAAATACGGTGATTCTACGATGATGAGAGGCTTCGAGGCCTGCCGTGAATTGCTGGAGGAAGGGGTGATTTTCAGCGCCCTCTTTGCCTGTAACGATGATATGGCATTAGGTGCCTCAAAAGCATTACATCAGGCCGGGCTGAAGATCCCGCAGGATGTATCGCTGTTTGGTTTTGATGATGCCCCCAGCGCCAAATGGCTGGAGCCGGGGCTGTCGACCGTCTATCTGCCGATTGATAGCATGATCACCACGGCCATCGACCAGGCCGTCCGCCTGGCGAACGGTGAGAACGTTGAACCTATCCCGCCATTTACCGGCACGTTGATATTGCGTGATTCGGTCACAACGGGACCGTTTTACGAATAGTGCCGGATACATTCGTGCATATTTGTAGGCCTGATAAGCGTAGCGCCATCAGGCATCACCGCGCACATTGCCGGATGGCGGCTACCGCCTTATCCGGCCTACACCCGGCCTACACCCGGCCAAGCGCAGCGCCGCCGGGAATCCCATCTCTCAAATAAGTTCCAGCGCTAACAGCTCATCAATGGTCTGGCGACGACGAATCAACCGCGCCACGCCGTTATCAAACAGCACTTCCGGTAGCAGCGGTCGGCTGTTGTAATTCGACGACATCGACGCGCCGTACGCCCCGGTATCGTGTAGCACCAGATAATCGCCCGGTACAACCGCTGGCAGCAGACGCGTTTCGACTTTGCCGCCCTCCTGCTGGGTAAATACATCACCGGATTCACATAGCGGCCCGGCAACCACTGTGTCAATCTGCGCGGCCTGCTCTAACGAACGACCATCACCCGCCAGCGCTGAGATGTGGTGATAACTACCGTACATCGCCGGGCGCATCAGATCGTTAAAACCGGCGTCGATCAATACAAAGTGACGGCTACCCATCTCTTTAACGCTGCGTACTTGCGCCACCAGCACACCCGCTTCGGCCACCAGAAAACGCCCAGGCTCGATCTCAAGTTTCACCGGATGTCCCAGATATTTAGCAATTTGCTCACGCGCGGCGTTCCACAGGCCAAAGTAGTGATCGGTATTGATCGCCTCTTCCCCTTCACGATACGGGATCGATAAGCCACCACCCGCCGAGATCGCGTCAAGATCCTGACCAAACTCCACCACTTGACGCACCATTGCACCGCACACTTGCTCCAGATGACCGTAATCCACGCCAGAACCAATATGCATATGAATGCCGACCAGCTTCAACTGATAGCGCTGGATCACTTCCAGTGCCGCCGGAAGATCGCTATACCAGATCCCGTGCTTGCTATTTTCACCGCCGGTATTGGTTTTCTGGCTGTGCCCATGACCAAAACCAGGGTTAACACGCAGCCACACGCGGTGGCCCGGCGACAGCTGGCCCAACTGCTCAAGCATATCCACCGAACCGGCATTCACCGGGATCTGCAGCTCGTGCACCCGCGCCAGCGTCGCACCATCAATCATATCTGCGGTAAAGACAATCTCATCGTTACCCGGCACGAACCCCGCCGCCAGCGCACGTTCAATCTCGCCTAATGAGACGGAATCCACCTTCACGCCCTGCTCGCGCATCAGGCGCAGGATATGAATATTTGAGCACGCCTTCTGGGCAAATCGCACCACGTCAAACTGGCCGAGTTTAGCAATCTGCGCGCGGATGATTTGCGCATCATAAACCCACACCGGACAGCCGAATTCGGCGGGCAGGCGCAGCAGGTTATCGGCGGTCAGGTCAGTGTCGGTATTGTTGAGTGGGCGTGGCATAGCAAACTCCGGTATCTGTTTTTTATGATTACGCCACAGCCTGAAGACAATAAAAAATATCGTTTTATCGTTAGTCTATGCAAAAATGATATGGACTAGTTGATTCGAGGAATGCTCATGCCTGCCGTTAACCTGCGCCATATCGAAATCTTTCACGCCATCATGACGGCGGGCAACCTGACGGAAGCCGCACGGATGCTGAATACCTCGCAGCCGACCGTCAGCCGCGAGCTGGCGCGATTCGAGCAGGTACTGGGATTGAAGCTGTTTGAGCGCAGCCGTGGTCGCCTGCACCCAACGGTGCAAGGGTTACGGTTATTTGAAGAAGTGCAGCGTTCCTGGTACGGCCTAGACCGCATCGTCAGTGCCGCAGAAAGCCTGCGCGAGTTCCGCCAGGGGGAGTTATCAATTGTCTGTCTGCCGGTCTTTTCACAATCCTTTTTGCCCTCGCTGCTACAACCGTTTCTGGCACGCTATCCACAGGTCAATATTCAGATTGTGCCGCAGGAGTCTCCGCTGCTGGAGGAGTGGCTGTCGGCACAGCGTCATGATTTAGGGATAACGGAAACAGTCCATACCCCCGCCGGGACCGAGCGCACGGAGTTACTTTCGCTTGATGAAGTTTGCGTATTGCCGCAAGGGCATCCGCTGGCTGAAAAAACGGTCTTAACACCGCAAGATTTTCAGGGCGAAAACTATATTAGTCTGTCCCGCACCGACAGCTACCGCCAACTGCTGGATACCCTGTTTAACGAGCACCAGGTCAAACGCCGGATGGTGATTGAAACCCATAGTGCCGCCTCTATTTGCGCGATGGTACGCGCTGGCGTGGGGATCTCTGTTGTGAATCCGCTGACGGCGATGGACTATGCCAGCAGTGGGATCGTTATCCGCCGATTTAGCGTTTCAGTGCCGTTTACCGTAAGTCTAGTACATCCTTTACATCGCCCTTCATCAGCGCTGGTTGATGCTTTTAGCGGGCATTTAATACATCACACACCTAATATCATTGAATCTTATAAATGCTGGCTAAATTCATAAAATCCCAAAAAAACCATGCAGCACAAATAGCTAAAGAAGTGTTTTTTATTTATAACATAATAAAACTAATAAATAATATATTATAAACACCATCAATACATTCACCATAAATATGATTTAATCTTTCCTTAACACCTTTTTTAGAAAAAAGCATTTTATTGCGAATCGCAAAAAATATAATCTGACGTCATTCTACAACAGTTTCTCACTTTAAATATTAAATCATAACTAGGGAAGGTGCGAATAAGCAG
>NZ_SZWV01000044.1:30074-32177 GCF_005280945.1 Citrobacter sp. wls718 | reverse complement strand
ATCATACACTAAATCAGTAAGTTGACAGCATCACCTAATTGCCGAACAGAATACCGAATGCGTTATTGGTAGCGCTTTTTGCCTCATCATAAATAATGAAGAAGTGAGGTTTTCGGTAAATATGGATTCCCTGTCACGTAGTGGTGTAAGGGTCAGTCCAGACGTATTGATGCTTGCACGGAATAATAAGGATGGATAAGGGTATTTCTCCCATAACACGCCCAACGTTCAAACGGACACTACGGCGTATCAGCATCGTCAGCGTTCTGGTCACTATGACGCTGATCTGGCTGCTGCTGAGCATTTCTTCCGTGCTGGCACTCAAACAATATGCGCAAAAAAACCTCGATCTGACCGCCGCGACCATGACCCGATCGCTGGAAGCCTCGCTGGTGTTTTCTGATAGCGTTGCAGCAAACGAAACGTTGGCTGCGCTAGGGCAACAGGGGCAATTCTCCGTTGCCGAAGTACGCAATAAAAATCAAAAGGTGATCGCCACCTGGCGCTATGACGCCCAGGATACAACAGAAAAGATTAGCGGTCTGATCAGTCACTGGCTATTCCCACAGCCGGTGACAAAGCCTATTTTGCACAATGGCAACGTCATTGGGGAAGTGCGCCTGACAGCCCGCGACAGCGTCATTAGCCATTTCATCTATCTGTCACTGGCTGTGCTTACCGGATGCATTTTACTGGCCTCCGGTATTGCATTAATGCTCACCCGCTATTTGCACAATGGCGTTGTTGAAGCGCTGCAAAATATTACCGAGGTGGTGCACGACGTTCGCACCAACCGCAACTTCTCACGCCGCGTGTCTGAAGAACGCATTGAAGAGTTTCATCTGTTTGCCCAGGACTTTAATAGTCTGCTGGATGAGATGGAAGAGTGGCAACTGCGCCTGCAAGCCAAAAATGCTCAGTTGTTGCGCACCGCGCTGCACGATCCCCTGACCGGACTTGCTAATCGCGCCGCATTTCGTAGCAGCATTAACGCGTTGATGAACGACGAATCCGCTCACAGCAGCTCGGCGTTGTTATTCCTTGATGGCGATAATTTTAAATTTATTAATGATACCTGGGGGCATGCAGCAGGAGACCGGGTATTGATTGAAGTTGCTAAAAGGCTGGCCGAGTTTGGTGGCAATCACCATCAACCGTACCGGCTCGGAGGCGATGAGTTTGCGATGGTGCTATACAGCGTGCATTCGGAGAATGAAGTTCAGCGTATCTGCGCGGCACTATCGCAAGAGTTTAACCGTCCATTTGACCTTCACAATGGTCATCTGGCAAGCATGACGCTAAGCATTGGGTTTGCGCTGACGTGGGAACATGCCTCTGCCGAGAAATTACAAGAACTCGCCGATCACAATATGTATCAGGCTAAACATTTGCGTTCTGAACGCATTATTAAAAAATAAGGAATTACACACATGCTGAAACGTCTATTATCGCCATTTATTCTTATCATACTGATTCTGGCTGGCTGTCAGGCCCCTCAGGGTAAATTCACCCCTGAGCAAGTTGCAGCCATGAAATCATACGGCTTTACCGAAGCATCTGGCGACTGGTCGCTGGGTCTGTCTGATACCATTTTGTTTGATAAAAATGACTATAAGCTGCGTCCTGAAAGTGAAAAACAGATCCAGGAAATGGCAGCTAAACTGGCGGCTACCGGCCTGAATCATGCGCGTCTGGATGGTCACACCGATAACTACGGCGAAGACAGCTATAACGAAGCACTGTCGCTTAAGCGAGCTAACGTCGTGGCAGATGCCTGGGCTCAGGGTGCCAACATCCCACGCACCAATCTGACAACTCAGGGATTAGGCAAAAAATACCCGATTGCCAGTAACCAGAGCTCAAAAGGCCGTGCCGAAAACCGCCGCGTTGCGGTCGTCATCAGCACGCCTTAATGTCTTACTCGACTGACTGCGCCAACAGATTTTGCGACATTTTGTACCAGCGCAGCCAGTCAATCATCATAAACAGCAGCAGGCTTACGCCCGCTACCGGCATCGCCATCCCCAGCACGCCAGCCACTACCAGCACCGCACATCGCCCCTTCCCGTTGAGCATCAGCCAACACTGCACCAGCGTTTGTGC